>JBAXDE010000116.1:0-6405 GCA_037141115.1 Methanomicrobiales archaeon
TTCAGTAGCTGCAAGTCGCTCCTCATCATTCATATGGTCTTCCCACTCATCGGCAAGAGCGATTCGTGCCTGCTGGATCTCATCGGAGAGAGCCTCTGCCCGTGCTTCGGCAGTAGCTTTCTCGGATTCCAGGGATTGTACCTTCTGCTCAAGGTCATGCTGCCGGGCGAGGATCAGCTCGAGATCCTGGCTGAACTTCCGGAGATCTGCTGCACGCTGGCCATCCTGGCGTTCGCGAGCCTCTTTTGCCGAGGTAAACTCGAGATCCGCCTGCTCCTTTGCAAGGGCAGCAGCACGGACCTGCTCAACCGTTGCATGATGCAGTCTTCTCTCCTGTTCAAGGGCCGATACCAGCCCTTCACGCTCGGCAGTTGACCGGACGATATCCCCCTTAAGCCTGCCGGTGACCTGTGTCTCTGCCTGCAGGTCCATCTCTGCAGCCTGGCGAATCCTCCGCTCTGCCTCAAGTTCTGCTTTTGCCCGTCCCAGGTCATCAGCCAGCGAACGGGCCTGCTCACTGGCCTGCTCCTTTCCCAATCCTGCCGACTTCAACTCACTTTCCAGTTCATCAATACGGGACGAAGCATCCTTAAAATCTGCAAGAAGCACGGAATAGATCCGGTTTGCCGCATCGAGATCCTGGTTTAACTGGAGAAGATTTTTCTTGTGCAGGTCCAGATCGGATTTTGTCTGTTCGTGAGTTCCCATAACGGAATGCAGGGTTGCATCCCGCTCGCGGATTGCTGCATCCAGTTCTTCCCGGATAACCGTATGCGCTTCTTTCTCCACGGAAAGTGCCTGACGCACTTCATCAAAGGCAGCTTTTGTCCGTTCCAGTTCTTCTGCAAGATCACGGATCTGTTCGCCGGTCCGGTCCTTTTCCTGCACTGCGGAGTTCAGTTCGTGCTCCAGCCCCTTGATCCGGGAGGATGCCTGGATATTGTCTTTTTCAAGAGTTGACCGGAGCAATGCGGCAGCTTCAAGATCCTGGTTCAGCCGGGCCATGTTATTTTTGTGCAGGTCGAGGTCTGCTTTTGTCAGTTCATGCGCACCCTGAACCGATTGCAGGGCAGCATCCCGATCACGGATTGCTGCATCCAGCTCTTCCCTGAGAACAGTATGCGCTTCCTTCTCCCCGGAAAGGGCCAGACTCGCGTCATCAAAGGCTGATTTAGTCCGTTCCAGTTCTTCGGCAAGCTCACGGATCTGTTCGCCGGTCTGGTCCTTTGCCAGTACTGCGGAGTTGAGTTCGTGCTCCAGCTCCTTGATCCGGGAGGAGGCCTGGGTGATATCACCCTGGAGAGTTGACCGGAGCAATGCAGCAGATTCGAGATCACGGTTCATTTGTGCCAGGTGATTCTTTTGCAGGTCGAGATCTGCTTTTGTCCGTTCATGCTCCTCCTGGACCGATTGCAGGGCAGCATCCCGCTCGCGGATTGCGGCATTCAAATGCTCTTCAATCGCTGCGTGCTGCTCTTTTTCTGCACGGAGTGCCTGGCTGGCATCTTCGAGTGATTTCGTGAGCGTGCGGAATTTTTCTTCGCCCGCTGCCTTCTCAAGACCGATATCAGCTATCTCCTTTTCCAGGGATTGGATTTTCCATTCACGCTCTTCAATCCCGGCCCGGGTCTCATTGAGCGCAGCAGTGATCGCTGCTGCCGCTGCTTGTGCCGTTTTCTCATCTGCGTGAGCTACAATACGCTCATCTTTGAGAATCTGCAATTCCCGCTCCTGGGAAAAGATCGTAGCCATCGCCGCATCAAGCCGGCTTTGCAGATCTTCGAGTTGCTGTTGGTGCGATTCTTCCTGCACCTCATTAGTAACTTTGAGTTGCTCCATCTCGTGCCGGAGGGTTTCAAAACGTGTCTCTGCCGAGAGGAACCGGTCCTTTTCAGCCTCAAGGGCTGTTTTTAACCCAAGGATCTCATCATTCTGCTTGCGGACAGAATCCTTCATCTCATCTACGTGATGTGTCAGTTCCTCCTCGGCCTGTGTCTTTGCCAGCAGTACGGACTTCGTCTCGAGTTCTGCTGCATCTGCCCGCTTCTTCTCGGCAGATAATTCAGAGGTCCGGTCTGCATGTTCAAGAGTGAGAGCCTGGAGTGATGTTTCGAGTTGTTCAATATGGGCTTTTGACTTTTTTAAGGCGAGATCGAGATTGGAAGAGCAGGCTGTTTCTCCTTCCAGGGCATGTTGTGCAGTATTCAGTTCGGTTGCTTTCAGACTGATTTCCTGCGATAATGCCGTTATCTGATCGGTCAGAAGAGTAGTTTCCGACAGGTTGCAGGAAGCGGTTTTTTCCTTCTCCGCAAGGAGCATGCGGACATGATCTTCTGTCGTAGTAAGGAGAATCTTATTCTCATCCATTGCCCGCGTGAGCGCTGCGGCTTCAGCTGTTTTTTCATCGAGAGCCTTTTCAATCTCCTCAAGATCTCCTTTGAGGGAATGCTCTTCTAGCTCTTTTTTCCGGATATCCGTATTGAGCATGCCAATAACCCGTGCGTTATCGATACCGGCATCTTCAAGGATTGTTATCCGGGAGGAGAGGACCTGAAGTTCAGCCTGGGCAGTGGAGAGGTCTTCAGAGTTCTTGACGGCAATCTCGAATGCGGAGAGGAGGAATTCCAGCAGTTTCCTGCGATCCGCAGTGACAACGAAGATCTTGTCATCATGCTGGATCTTGAACTGCGTCTTTATCTGGTCTGAGGTGAGCCGCTCGACAGGAGATGCAAGCATTCCTTCGATGAGCGAGAGAAGGTAGGGAAAGTCATAGGGCTGGGCAATGAAATTGTCACCATTGCTGTCAAGGACATTGAGCAGATCGCTCAACGATGACGCGCGGGTGAGGATCATGACCGGGATCATCCAGAGAGTGTCATCGGACTTGATCTGGCGGCAGTAATCATAGGCTTCCTGCCCAAAGGTGGTAGTATCACAGATAATGAGATTGGGTCTTCCCGAGCGAAGGGTACTGATGAGCTCCTGCCCATCGGTAAAATGAGTTACCCGGTAATCCTGGTTCTCAAGCTGCTCGTTCAGCTCCAGTGTCGCTGCTTCACTCTCACCCAAAACGAAAATATCAATGACATTCTCGTTCCCATCTGATTGAGGATTATTCATTGCCATCTCTCGCACGGTTAAACTCACACAGTACTCACGGACCGTACTATGTGCCTGAATATATGATTTTATATACTGCGTTATAGCACTTCTGGTCGAAAAGAGCTTGCCGGGACCTCACAGCAGCTAAAAGACGCGAAATTTGCAAAAATAAGGGACATCATGAACTCGAACAGTTCAAGGATCCAAACAGGACCCGGCAAAATTCGCATTCTTATCCCGGCATCAGATATCTTCCGACAATACAGAGTTTCGGGAACGGTGCGGAAAAAAAGTTTGAAATCCTGAAATCACGATTCAGGAGATATGATTCGGACGGTCCACCCACGCGTCAATGAGTGCCCGGGAGATGCTGAGCGGTGACGGGATTAAGGGAAGATTATCCCGGCCAAACCATCCCGCCGAGACGATCTCCTTATTGTCAATAGTGATCCCCCCTCCGGCATAGTCAGCCAGGAACCCGATCATGAACGAGTGGGGAAACGGCCAGGGCTCACTGCCAAAATAGCGGATATTTTTTACCGTAATTCCCACTTCCTCGCATACTTCCCGGTGGACCGCATGTTCGAGATTTTCACCGGGTTCTACAAACCCTGCGATCAGACCATGCAGACCCGGAGGAAAATTTGGAGAACGTGCGAGAAGTATGTGGTCACCTTTTTCGATAAGAACGATGATTGACGGGGAAAGCCGGGGATACGTGAGCAGGTTACAGTCCGAACAGAACTTCGCCCGTTCGGTCCGGAGCTGCCGGGTCTTTGCCCCGCAGCGCCCGCAGAATTTTGTGGTGCGGTCAAAGTCAATGATCTGGACTGCAAGAGCTGTAATGGCCAACTCATCATCCGGGACCTGCCCGAAGAGTTCCCGTACACCGGCATAGTGCCAGCCTTCCGGCAGCGCGGTGCCCGGTGCAACTTCGACTGCGTAACACGCGGTTGCATCCCGGTGGCCCAGGTACTGGACTCTCAAAGCCGGGGAAAGGGAGCCGGCAGGATTCTGTTGAAAGAATATTGTCGGATTGGTGCCGCCGGTTACTGCTACACTGTTACCGCTCACAATCACCCACAGGGCTCCGCTCACCGGAATTGCATCCGGTACAGGAAACCGCGAAACCAGTGAGCCTGCTGATAATTTCGCTTCATGGGTCATGGCATTCAGGGAATATCTCCGCGCTTGATACCCGGGGGTTTTCCGGTGGTGGGATCGATAAGGAATTCTAAGCTCCCCATAGGGACACGGGTTGAACTGCGCTTGATCAGGACACCGTCTTTGTAGAGTTCCAGGGTGAGCGTATCTCCGGAGTAGTCCTGCTTCTGGACTGATGCACTGACGACCCGATCATTCCAGAGTATTTTGTAAATCTGAACACCGGTGCCAGAGACGGGATGCATGAGTTCGGTGTTCCCAACCTCCCCTATGTAAGTTCCCGGGTATTCGATGCACACCCATACCCCTTCAGCAGGGACCACGGTTGGAACCGGAGTGGATGTTGGTTGATCGGTAACTATGGGAACTTCAACGGGAGGGAGGGTATTTTTTGAGTCCAGCAGGTGAAGGGGGCCGAGAATCGCTACCCCCAGAACCACAAGAACAACGATGACAATTGCAGCAATCCAGATGGGAGAGGATGAGCCCTTGTGAGTTTCCGGCCCGGAGGGGAGGGATGCGGCCGGGGCTGAGGGAACGGACGGAGCAATTTTTGGAGTGGGTTTTTGAGGGGGTAGTACGATAGGCTCATCGGCAGCAGCGGATTTTGAAATCAGGATACCGGGAGAACTGATTACTTCAGTTTTGGATATCTCCGGCTCAGCCGGAATGGTACTGGCCAGATCCGTAACGGGTGGGAAAACAGAATCTGGAGTTTCTGCAACCGGGATCGTATCCTGAACCAGCAACGCAGGAACCGCAGGTGGTGATGAGACGATCGACCGGGCTGCATCAGCCCAGATTTTTTGCGCTTCGGAAATAACCGGTGTTTCATTGTTTTCGGCCGTGACGCCGACCAACACTTCCTCCGGCTCATCATCCGGCATTTTATCCGGAATGACATCCGGGACTTTATCCGGAACAATCGTCGGGACTTCCTCATGGACATCAGCAGGGAAGATATCCGCAGTTCCAGGTCGGTAATTTTCTTTACGGATAGTATCAGTATCCGTGAGGTCAGCCGTAATATATGAGGGATTTTCAGGAATCGCAGGGATCCCGCCCACAATCTCTTCTTCAGGTGTGGTTGGATCGGGTGATTCAGTCAATGCTCCCGTAACCTCTGGAGTGTTGAGGAATTCACCGGCCCCGCTGATCTCTGCGCCCGGTATGCCGGTCTCTTCCAGGTCCGGGCGGGGATGTTGCACGGAGGAGAAGAGTGCCACCGGTTCCACATATTCCGGGGGAACAGGTTCATCAATTCCTGCAAGGATACGTTCGCCAGCAGGAGACTGGGGAATGGCGGGAGATGGTTCGACCCGTTTCGCTTCTATGAGGAGAGCGGAATGGTCAATATTTGCAGGGAACAGGACATCATCCGGAGAATGCAAAATGATGGGGGAGGGTGCTGGCGCGGCCCTTGTCGGGTATTCCCCTGCTTCCGGCCTTCGTGGGCTGAACGTCTCGATACGGTACGTTGCAGACATCTGCGGCTGGATGACCTTGACAGGGTCATACGGGAGAGTGCCGGCAGAAAGGGCATCATTGCGGGCTCGTGAGGCCTGGTCATCGAGGGTTGCTGCCCACTGACTGCATTCCTTTCCTCTTGATTGTCCTTTCTGGCGGGTGAAAACAAAGTCTACCGGAACCGGTGCGCCGGTACCGGTTTGATCCATATGGGACAGGGTAATGATCGGGTCCCCTTTCACATCAGTACCGTCAAACACAGTGATGATGGTCTCGAGCGGGATGGTGTGGAGCTGGAACGGGGTAACGGAATTATCGATCAGGATCAGACGCCGGCTGGTAAGCATCAGGTCCAGGGACACGCCATCGATGCGGATGCCATGCGTGGACAGAATCAGGGATTCGTCGCTGGATAAGTACGGGTCGTCCATGTTACCTCTATGATACTGTACTGTGCGCTGTCCGGGGCAATATGCTTTTTAGCCGGGTGCCGCGGGTTACCGGCGGTATCGGAAAAACCCGGGCCCGGTAAAAAATTCCTCCATGATGGGGGCTGGCTCAACCCACCTTTGTGCATCTGACCTACGGGTACAGGATCAACCTGGGTATTTCGGTGCATTTTTAGTATCCCCTCCAAAAAATAGGGCAAACCAACCTTTCGGGTTTACTGGC
>JBAXDE010000117.1:0-6399 GCA_037141115.1 Methanomicrobiales archaeon
GCGCTGAAGGCGTGAGGATATCACTATGGCAGAAGATGCAACGCCAGCCGAAGTGATCGAGGTCATTGGCTCTACCGGTATGCACGGTGAGGCAATGCAGGTCAAGTGCCGTATCCTCGACGGCAACAACAAGGGTAGGATCATCACCCGCAACACGGTTGGTCCAATCCGCGAAGGGGATGTTATCATGCTCCTCGAGACCGAACGCGAAGCAAAGAAAATGTCGAGGCGATAAGCGATGGTAGAACAGCACGTCTGCAATTTCTGCGGCGGTCCGCTTGAACCCGGCACCGGCAAAATGTATGTCAAGAAGGACGGTTCAGTCATGTTCTTCTGCTCTTCAAAGTGTCAGAACAACCACAAGCTCGGTCGGGTTCCCCGCCGTGTAGAATGGACCGTTGCTGGCAAGAAAGCATTAGGCAAGAAGTGAGTACTCATGGACCGTTCGTTCGTCATGATCAAACCCGACGGTGTCCAGCGCGGTCTTGTCGGGGACATTGTTTCCCGGCTTGAAGCAAAAGGATTGAAACTTGTTGCTGCCCGCTTTGAGGTTCTTCCAGAACCTCGAGTGACAGAGCAGTACAAGGAGCACCTTGCAAAACCCTTCTTTCCTTCTTTAAAGAAATATATCATGGGGGGACCCGTTTTCCTCATGGTCTGGGAAGGCAGGAATGTGGTTGCGATCGTCCGTAAGGTGATCGGGGCTACGAATCCGCAGGAAGCCATGCCGGGAACAATCCGGGGCGATTTCGGTATCGATATCGGCCGGAATGTTATCCACGCATCCGATGCTCCCGAAAGTGCCGCCATCGAGATCGCGATTCACTTCAAACCCGCTGAACTGTGCATGTACACACGGATTGATGAATCCGTGGTATATGAGTACTAATCTTTTTTTCTGCCGTTTCTTCGGCATACCATAATCTCTATTATCCTTAGGCACCGGACTATTGCTTAATGGCAGGAGATGTCCTCAGTTTGGCCTATTATCCATCTCGTCCATCCTCATTATTGCAAATCCTCTTGGCGCCACGCTGATCTACGTCTCTCTTACCACCAATATGGAACCGCACGCAAGGGATATTGTTGCCCGCGACGCGTGCCGGTATGCGTTTTTTATCCTGCTCATTGTTGCCGTTATCGGAACCTGGGTTCTTTCGCTCTTCGGGATCACTCTTGAAGCCTTTCGGATTGCCGGGGGAATCCTCTTGTTCGGGATCGGCATGGAGATGGTCTATGCAAAAACATCCCGGACAAAACTGACCGCAACAGAGAAGTACGAGTCCCGGGACACCGATGATATCTCCATCATGCCCCTTGCCATCCCCATGATTGCCGGGCCGGGTGCCATAACCACAACGATCGTACTGATGAATGAGGCGACTGCCATGACTCCGGTTGCGATTGGAATCGTTCTGGTCTCGATCATTATCTCAATCGTGCTCACCTATTATATGATGCGAAATTCAGATTATATCCTGACCAAGATCGGACAGAGAGAATACCGGGCAATCAACCGTTTGATGGGCATGCTGCTTATTGCTATTGCGGTACAGTTTGTGATCAATGGCATACGGCTCGCATTCCCGCTTCTTTCCGGAGGATAATTATGGATAACTGGGATCTTACATCGGTAGGTCTGGTGCTGATTGGCTGTAGTATCACAGTAGCAGGTACCATCATTGCAGCGCTGCTTTTGGGAATTACCATCCGCATTGCCCCATTTCTCCTGCTCACCACAGCCTTGTTGATCGTGATGAGTGCAGTCCTGATCATCTACGGGGAACAGAAGTCCAATGGCGGAAAGTAACCCTCTGGCTCCGGATTCGGACCGGAATATCCGGGTCTGCAGTGCCCAATTCTTTGGAGTCTGGGAAGACCCTGAAAAAACCCTGGATAAAGCAGAAGTTTTTATCGCTCATGCCGCGAGAAGCGGTGCCCGTTTGATCTGTTTTCCCGAACAATTTGCTACCGGCTGGGATCCAGGTTCCGGAAAAAATGTGCAGACATTGGAAGGGGGCATTATCACCCGGTTGCAGGCCTCTGCAAAAACGAACCGTATTGCCGTGATCGGATCGCTCCGCGAGGCATCATCCCCTTACCCAAAAAATACTTCGGTAGCAATTGGAAACGATGGCACAATATTATCTATCTGCTCAAAAATTCACTTATTTTCCCTGGCACAGGAAGACAAGCGCTTTCTTGCAGGAATAGATCTGGGCTTTTTCTCTCTCGGCCCGATTACCTGTGGGCTTGCGATCTGTTATGATCTCCGGTTCCCGTCGCTCTTCCGGATCTATGCACAGAAGGGAGTGCAGGTAGTATTTGTACCGGCAGCCTGGCCGGCCAGCCGCATCCGGCACTGGGAACTTTTTCTCCAGGCGCGGGCGGCAGAAAACCAGATGTATGTTATCGGGGTGAATACTACCGGTACTACGCCGGTTGACCGGTATTCCGGCTCATCTCTGGCAGCCGATCCCCATGGCACTATCATCAGCCATGCAGATGAAGCCGAACAGTTGCTCTTTATTGATCTTGATCCGGCAGAGGTTACTGCTGCACGATCGGCCCTCCCGGTAGAAAAAGACCGGAAGGATGATCTTTACCACACTCTTCTGAAAAAAACATGATCAAATCCTGGTATCGTAGTGAATGGACTGGTAAAACCGCACGCCTATATGTACCTGGCAGATCAACACTATTCCATGTATCATCTCGTGTGCGTCAACTGTGGAGCCACCTATCCCGCTGACGAGATTCTCTATAATTGTACAAAATGCGGTCACCTGCTCGCGGTAAAATACCCGCTGGATGAAATATCTGTCTCAAGGGCAGCCTGGAATCAGCGACCAATCTCGGTCTGGCGCTATAAGGAACTCCTCCCGGTCACTATCCCTCCCGTCACCCTGCACGAAGGCGGCACCCCCCTCTATCACCTCAAAAAACTTGGTGAGGAAATGGGCCTGCCTCATCTCTATGCCAAACACGAAGGGATGAACCCCTCCGGTTCGTTCAAGGACCGGGGCATGACTGTCGGTGTATCGATGGCCATCCAGCTCGGCAAGAAGAGTGTGGCATGTGCAAGCACCGGTAATACTTCCGCCAGCCTTGCAGTGTATGCAGCAAAAGCAGGCATCCCTGCCGTAGTACTGCTTCCTGCAGGAAAAGTAGCGGTAGGGAAAGTCGCACAGGCGCTGATGCATGGGGCAAAAGTCATCTCCATCCGGGGTAACTTTGATCGTGCGCTTGAGATGGTCCACGAGCTCTGCCTGTCGCACGGGCTGTACCTGCTCAATTCCATCAATCCCTACCGGCTCGAAGGCCAGAAGACCATAGGTTTTGAAGCGCTCGATCAGCTCGGTGAAATTCCGGACCGTTTCGTGCTTCCGGTAGGAAATGCAGGAAATATCTCTGCGGTATACAAAGGATTCCTGGAATTGCAGGAACTTGGTTTCATCGACCGTCTGCCGATGATGACCGGTATCCAGGCACAGGGTTCCAGCCCGATTGTACGGGCTATCCGCGATAACCTGCCGGTAGTGATACCCGAAGCAAATCCCGAGACCATTGCCACCGCCATCCGGATCGGTGCACCGGTCAATGCAGAAAAGGCCCTGGTGGCAATCCGTATGACCGGGGGGCTTGCTGAAACCGTAACCGATGAGGAGATCCTTCAAATGCAGCGCGATCTCGCCCGCAAAGAGGGCATCGGTGTCGAACCCGCATCCGCTGCATCAGTGGCCGGCATACGAAAACTGGTAGATATGGGAATGATTGACCGGAACGAAAAGATTGTCTGTGTGGTAACCGGACATCTGCTCAAGGATCCGGATACGGTGATCAAACAATGCGAACCTCCGACCGAAATCGATGCCGATCTGGCCTCGCTGCTCTCTGCGCTGCACTTGTAATCCTGCTGGTGATATCTCCGGTTGTGAGTGCACTATCGGCAGATTACCGGATTTTTCCCAATGGGACTGCTTACACGGCTTCCATTGAGATTTCCGGCACAGATCGCTATGAGTTTGCTGATGTCGGTTTTTTGGGTGAGAATGTTGCTATTAATGTTGGTAATGTGAGTCTGATTGGAAATTGTTCCCCATCGTGCGAGTTCAACTGGAGTAAGGGTTGGGGCCGACCATCGGTAATCACGTTTTTGCGTGGTAACTATACGATATCATACATAGCTCCGCTCAAGGACAATACCCTGCAGGCTCAATACGACAATCAGTATAATGTGAGTGTCACTCTCCCAACAGAACTGGATGTGAGAAATCCTCTGCTTACCAGCATAAATCCGAGTGCCAATATCACACGATTTGCGGACAATACTACGCTTATCCAATGGAATAAGATCCGGGCGTTTGAGATCCGTTTTTATGATCAGTGGCGTGAACAGATCCTCTATCTCTTTGGAAATTTCTGGATCGTCATAGCAATAGTCTTGCTTCTGCCATTTCTGCTCATGATGAAACGGTCCGAATAATTTTTTTTAGTTCTCTATGATTTGATTAGAGGTAGTTCTAAACTATAAAGACAGCGACTCCAAGGGCAAAGAGCGGATCGAAAATGGTGATTCCGGTCAGACGGATTAAGATGAGGCCGCAGAACACGCCCAGCGATGTATAGACATCTGTCCGCAGGTGCCATGCATCGCTTTCAAGAGCAATGGACTCAGTTTGTTTTGCCACCTTCATGAGCCGTTGGGAGACCAGTTGACAAGGGCCGAGATACCCATTACCGCAATACCATAAATGAGCAGATCCGGAGTAAAATGTTCGGAAGGTTCACCCAGCAGTTTTAACAAGGCTTCCCTGATGATCAGGATCGCTGCAACGAAGATAAGGAGTGCCTCAACAAGACCTGATATATCCTCAAACTTTCCGTGTCCAAATAAATGCGCAGCATCCGGGGGTTCAGCGGATTTCCGAACTGAAAAAAACGCGATCACTGCAGCGATCAGGTCCATTGCTGAGTGGATTGCTTCAGAAATAATACTGACCGAACCTATTGAAAACCCGACAACAAATTTCATCAGAACCAGGCAGGTATTGGACAGGACAGATAGTCGTGCAGTTTTTTCTTTGAGCTGGTCAAGCGATTGTTTGTCCAGAGGGGTTGCATTCATGAAATTCTGAATAAGTATTGCTAACAGGTAACTTCAAAGTATGGAATACGGATTAAAAAAAATGGCAGATTATTTCATGTCCCCTAAATTATTCCCCAATTACAGAATTATGGTTGCTTTTTTGTCTAATCTGAACAGAAAAATCCCTTGTTGAATTAAAAAAATTTCCTTTCACAAGTATCATGAAAGTAAACAGCCCTCCTCCATTTGATATCGCCATGGATCTTAATTGTAGCGTGCCAGTATTTCTGTCCTAAAATAGTGACATAATTTATGTCCGCTTTCAAGAGCACCAATTAGGTGCTTGCGGGTGAAAGCTACAATGGAAATAAGGACCAAAGCAGTCGTATTTTATGAAGAAGGGATACGAAGTGCAAAGGAGATCGGAGAGACTTATAATATCTCCGAAAGAACCGTGAGACGGTGGGCGAAAGCCCATAGTCATGATCAGGAGAATGGATTACGGCCAAAAAAGACCGGTCCAAAACGATCCCCCCGGGCAACATCCCAATCGTTGGAACAGCGAATTATCCGACTCAAAGAGAAATATCCAGCATGGGGCGCCCGTCGCATCAAGCATCAATTTAATCTGCCGTGTTCCAAGAGAACCGTTCATCGAATTCTCAAGAAATATGGTCTTCTTATTCGAGTTAAAGCGAAACCCCAACCCGCCGGAAAACGATTCCAACGTCTTCATGTTGACAGCATGTGGCAGGGCGATACTTTTCAGTTTCGGATCCGGGGAGTTGGCAAGGTCTATGTCACCGGTTTTACTGACGACTGCTCACGCTATCGAGTGAAAAGCAAGGTATATCTTCACAAAGATGCCGTCTCAGCAGTCAATGCACTCCGCTGGGCACTCCGTGCCGGACGAATCCCACGAGAGATCTATCTCGATAATGGGAAACAATTCGTTTCTAAAATCTTCAAAGCTGAAGCACAGAAACACGATATCAAAATCATCTCCGGCCGGCCGTACAACCCAAGAGGCCGCGGTAAGATCGAACGATATCACAAGACGCTCTACCAGGAACTCATCGCTCTTAAGGAATTTCGCTCGTTAAGCCACTTTAAACGTGAACTCTGGAATTTCGATAAACAGTATAACAACTGGCGAAAACAGGAGATCCTTGGATGGATGACACCGACATCAGTCTACATGAACGAAATCAATTTTAATAAAGACCGAAAATATCTCAAAAGCGGACAAAAACTCTGTCAACAAAACGGACATTAATTGTGGCACTCTACAGGCTGTTGCATAACTCCCG
>JBAXDE010000118.1:0-6345 GCA_037141115.1 Methanomicrobiales archaeon
TTGCCAGTAAACCCGAAAGGTTGGTTTGCCCTATTTTTTGGAGGGGATACCAAAACCTTTGGAAAATATCTTATCTTTGTCCCGGGGCGGAATTCCAATACCATTGTCTTCCAGAAGGATGACAATGCCCTGTTTGTCTTCACGGGAGGATAAACGGATAACGGAAACACCCGCCCCGAACAGCAAGGTGTTTTCCACCATATCGAAAAAAACCCGTTCCAACAGAGGATCTGCATAAATCTCCAGACCGCGGATATCGGACTGCACCCGTATATTTTTAATATCAATCTGTGCACAGGTAGAGAAGAAAAGATCATGAACATTCTGCCAGACGGGGGGCACAATACCCAGATTTTCATATAAACGGGTAAACTCAATATTTTCACTGATCGTTTGCAGTGTTCGTTTGAGTTTAGAGAGATACATCGAATACTGCATCTTGGGCGGGGGATCTCTCATCAGTTCTAGATACCCGCTGAATACGGTAAGTTTGTTCCGAATATCATGCCGGGTGATCTCCGCAAACATATTGAGTTTTTTATTGGCAAACTTAAGAGCATCCTGTGCATTTTTCATGTCAGAGACATCATGGAAAATTTCCATCAGACAAGGGCGACCCCCAATTTCTAACCGGGTCGCGCTCATAATGACCGTAATCTCACGTCCCCCGGAACCAACAATGATCTCTTCTTGTATGCCGGAACCTTCCAAAACGTGCTGATTGAAGTATTTCAGGCACGTCTCCCGGTCTCGTTCCGGAAAGAGAGCGGTAATATGCATCTTCTGGATTTCCGGTCGTTTCCGTCCGATCATCTGCTGAGCCTTGTTGTTTGCATCGATGAGCATGCCGGTCTCGATATCTGCGATAAAGATTGCATCATTTGCAGAATCCATCAGGCCCTTATTCTTTTCATAAGCTGCCATAAGCTCGGACGCTGCCTTTTTTCGCTCGGTAATATCAATGGCAGAAAATATCACCCCTTTTGAAAAGTCGCCCGTAACAAGTGGAGATGAACTCAAAAGAATATCAATGATCGAACCATCATGACATGACCATCGGGATTCTATGGTCGAAATTCCATTAAGTGAGATCTGGGGATATTTTTCTGAATCAACAGATTCAAATTCGGACTCCGAAGGATACAACATCCGTACACTTTTACCGATTAGTTCTGCATAAGAATAGCCGGTCATTGTGCAGAGATAAGCATTGACTTCACGGAGGACACGATTTTCTATTACACCGATCCCAGCGGGGGTAGCCCTGAAAATACCCTTGAGTTCAGCTTCCCTTTGGCGCAGGGTTCCTTCAATATGTTTACTCTCAGTTATATCACGGATTGATTCAATAGCACCGGCAATCTTGCCATTTTTATCATACTGGAGGGACGCTTTGGCAAGGACTGTGATGATTTTTCCCCGGGATCTGACTGATGAACTCTCAGCAATCAGAACTCCTCCTTCGTGACTGATTAGGGAATACTTGAATTCATCAATTTCTTCAGGCGTCTTTAAAATGAGATCGACCAACCCGGGTCTCCTGGTGCCATAAAACGGCAATGCATACTCATAGTTGTCTTTGCCAAGCATCTCAATAGCTAAAACACCCGTCATATCCTCGATCGCCTTGTTCCACGCGATAATATGACCCGCTGTGTCAATCGCAAACGTTGCATCCGGGAGGAAGTTAATGATATCGGACAATCGTTGCCGGGACTCCCTCAGCGCATTGACAGCACTTCTGCGTTCGATCGCAATTCGTATCTTATGCTTTAGTTCTGCAAACTGGGCTTTGGGATCGCCACCTTTCTGGAGATAGAAATCCGCTCCGGTATTGATTGCCTCAATAACGACTTCTTCCCGGCCCCTTCCTGTAAACAGAATAAACGGGATATCCGGGTATTTTTCCCTTACGATCTTCAGAAATGCAAGGCCATCTATATCCGGCATCTGGTAATCAGAGATGATGAGATCAACAGGATTCGTGGCAAGGTGTGCCAATCCTTTATGCGCTGATTCTGCGGTAACAACAGAAAACTCGCCCTCCTTTTCAAGATAGGTCCTGCCGAGATCCAGCAGTACTTCTTCATCGTCCACATAGAGGAGGGTGAACATTAGTGAACGGTATTTATTTATAGTTGATATAGTTTCCTTTTAGATCCCATCGGGGAGTAATATAGTTAACAATATATACATTTGAGAAAAGTCTGTTCCGAATAAGGGTTACACCTTGAAATTGCGATAAACTGCATAACAGGCAACCAGAAGGATGCCCAGCATAAAAGCGTACAGCAGAGGACTGCCTTCAAGTGCAAGCCCAAACCATCCCCCACCTTCATTTTCACCCCTTTCACCTTGGAGACCTACGGCATGAGTAAACCGCTCTTCAATACCCATATTCCCCGTAGCCCCATATGCAGCCAGCGATACGACTATCACAAGAAGCATGAGGCCAATAAAAATGAGAGGACCTCGTTTTTCGCCCGGTTTATTCATTCACGTCCCTCTCCCAGAAGATCAGGCCGGACTTTCCCGATATAGGCAACGATGAGACCCGTAATGAAGGCTTCAATCACGGCAACCCCCATATTTACCGCAGCGATAATGGAGAGCCCGGTAAGGATCTGACCGGTGCTCTGGTTCACTCCCTGAACTCCGGATATGACGATGATAAGGATCATCACGAGATTCCCGCAGAGAAGACCCGCTATCGTTGAAATACCTGCCCGCGAGAAAAGATCGGGGATTGAGGATTTGAGCAGTTTGAAGCAGGAATACCCCACGACCACTTCAACAATATTGACCAGGGTATTTGCCCCGATAAGTCCCCATCCCCCATGGCCGATAGCAGAAGAGAGGATATTGATAATAAGTACAACAAGAGATCCCGCAGCCGGGCCGGCAAGGATACCTATGAGCGGGGTTAAGTTGAGGTGAACTCCCCCAAATAGTGGTAAACTTACCTGGAAGATGGCAAAGGCTGCTGCCGTACAGAATGCCGCTAGGGTAATCTTTCGCCGGTCGGGTTTTTTTTCAGACCGCAACAGGTAGATCGCTATACAGACAAGAATAATTGCTGCAGCCCACCAGAGGAGGACAAAAAACAGGGAAAATGAGCCATCTTCGAGATGAATATGAGCCATAAGGTATTGTCCACTCCTCTATTGCACGGGAAAAATCCCGGATATTGAGAAAACAATTGACACTGGCGCATAAAAAGATTCGGAAGAATTTTGAGTGAACCCCAAATTTTACCGGTTGACTAGGAATGCGGGATTTGCAATGCCCGAATGAGTTCATCTCTTTGAATGGGTCGCTGTTTCGGTTCCCGTTCCTGTGCTTTGCAGTAATCCAGATAAATACGGACTGTTTGGGGCAGAGCAAGACCCGCCTCTTGTATGAGTACTGGATTATAGAAAATATCCGAGGGAGTGCCTTCGGCAAAGACTGATCCGTTTTTCACCAGGCAGACCCGGTCTGCGATCCTTGCTGCAAGGTCAAGATCATGGGTAGCTATGACAACACTAATGCCGTAATCCCGCTTGAACCGGAGAATCAGTGCCTCAACACGTTCACTGTGAAGAGGATCCAGATCGGAGGTTGGTTCATCCAGGACCATGATCTTCGGTTTCATCGCAAGAACACCGGCAATGGAAACCAGCCGTTTCTGCCCGCCACTTAAGTAGTTGGGGAGTTTTAACACAAGGTCCGCTGCACCGACTCCTTCAAGGGCACTCATTGCAGCTGCTTTTGCATCGTCATGTGACATACCAAGATTGAGCGGGCCAAACATTACATCATCAAGTACCGTGGGAGCAAAGAGCTGGTCATCCGATCGCTGGAAGACAACGCCTACATCCTTCCAGAGATCTGCACGTTCACCATGGGTTATCGACCTGCCATTTACCCATACATCACCTTTTGACGGAGTAAGAAGCCCATTTAAATGTTCCAGGAGTGTGGACTTGCCCGAGCCATTCGGACCACATAGGGCAACGATCTCATCTTTTAGAACGTAAAAGCACATGTCGTGGATGCCCACACTGCCGTCAGGGTAGCTATGGCTTGCACAGTCGACATGGATCAGCTCACGCATCTTATCGATGGGGGGGCAGTGCGGTGCATGGGGATCGCGGCGTATGATAGTCATTTAGTAAATCCCTCCAATGGTTGGCACAATGAGAACAATAACGGCAATCACACAGCAAAACGCACAAATCACACAAATACCAGAAAGTCCGGGCCGGGGGATCTCCGTTCCAGCTTCAAACTTCCCGTTATACCCGCGGGCGATCATGGCCTGGTGCACCCTCTCCGCCCGGTCAAATGAGCGGATAAATACAAGGGCAAATACTTCAGCAAAGATCCGACCCTGAATCCGAATGCTGTGGATAAGCCCCCCGCCCCGGGAACGTACCGCTTTGAATATTGCACCCGTCATCGAGAGTGTCAGAAACAGGAAACGGTAGGCCAGAAGAAAGATCTGATCCAGAGGTGAAGGGAAAAGACGGTATATCATCGCAGAGAAGTGCTGATAACGGGTGGTCATGAGGAAAAATAACGAGTACGTGACTGAGATCAATGCCTTAAGGAGCAGGGTGATTACCAAAATTGCGCCATTGTTCGTGAGAGTGAGGGTAAAAAGACCCAGATTCCACGAGAACAAGGGGATGCCAGGTTCAGTCCAGGCCATTATCCCGACAAGTGAGATGACAAAGAGTACCGGCAGGGTGTACCATGCGAACAGTTTTTTTACAGGAAGTCCTGCAGATGCGTAGAGCCCCAGAATAGTAAGGTAGAGCACACCACAGATTACAAGGTTGCGAGTGAGGGTAATAAGAAGGATGACTAATATGAGCCCTGAAAACTTTGTCCAGGGGCTTACGCGGGAGAAAAAAGTGCCCTCGCGCTGGGCATAGCTCGTGATCAGATCGAGATCCGGGATATGCGAAGAGATCATCGTTGAACTCATGGGTTTAAACTCCAAAGAATCATATATTCTCCACAGGGTTTTTTATCCCTGCCTCACCCATGCACCCATCATCATGGGTGATCTCGCCACAAATGCCCAGGCTAGGATGGCCCATTGCCCGGCAAAGCGTGTCAATCGCATCTTTGGTCACTAGGCTTTCGAAGCGTGAGACTTCACGGCATGCCTGCTCATCAGAAAGTCCGTAGCGGGCAAGAATTAAACTGAGGATCCGGTGCCGTTTTATCAGGAATTTCGCATGATCTTTCCCCTCATCAGAAATGCAGACGCCATGATAAGGGACATGGGTAATATACCCGGTATCGGTAAGTTCAGTTATGGTTTTTGTAATTGTCGAAGGATCGACTTCAAACGCAGATGCGATCTCATTTGTCCTGACAGTGTTCCCCCGCTTGAAGATATATTTGAGATATTCCACTTTCCGGGGGGATAGTGCAAGACCGCATTCAGGTTCCATACAGGATACTAGTGATGTAATCCTGAATAATATTTGGTATCACCCCAAATCTTACGTTCAGAAACCCGCAGATTTAAGCCGGTTTCAAGGGACTATGTCTGTATTGATTTGCAGACCGGCACTCAATGAAACACTTATGGATCCTGGTATCCCATAAAGAAAATATTTCAGGTAGTAATCCTATCACCTATCAAAAAGAAAGTATCAGGATTTTAAATGATAGATCTGGGAGAAACCACGGAAGAGAAGGAACGACTCATCCAGCTCGCTATGATATGCCTGAGCGCAGGTATCCTCACCGCGGATGTTTTTCTCCCCCTGGGGTTTGTCATCTGGATTCTCTACCTTATACCCCTTCTGATATCGGTATGGCTTTCATATCGCTATGCCCCGTTCGTTACTGCGTGGCTGATCACCGGTGCCATCCTGGGGGGCAGCCTGATATCGGCGATAGTCCGGAAGGATCCTTCAGATCTGCCGAATCGTGCCATATTTATCCTGATGATTGCTATTGTTGCCCTTCTTGTCTGGGAGATCCATTCCAATTACTTGCACCTGGAAACCGAAGTGAACGAACGACGCAAATCACAGGCAAAACTTGAAGAACTCACCCGAAACCTTGAGGAGCGGATCGTAAAAAGAACCCATGAGCTGTCTGAGGTCAACACGGTTTTAACTCAAGATGTTGAAAAACGGCACCGGGTAGAACTATCGCTGGAAACTGCAAATAAAAAATTGTCCCTTCTCGCACAGATCACACGGCATGATATCTCAAACCGGATCTTCGCGTTGCTTGCAGAGATAGATCTGGCAAAGGATCTATCAAGTGACCCCTCATTCAGGGAATCCGGGTATCCTCTCGAAAAAGTGGGGGAAGGTATAAATCCGGTCACAAATA
>JBAXDE010000119.1:0-6340 GCA_037141115.1 Methanomicrobiales archaeon
GTAACCGGGAATGGATATTGCGATGAAATTATGCTCTTTCACTTTTTCCCGGTTGGCCGTCCAACAATTTGTATGGCTCGTTGGACCGGCTCGAATACTCAAGACCTTATAATTTACACCTATTTCCCAATGAACGAGGATCATCTCGCGATCATCATCACGATTATCTGCATTTCTGTTCTCGCAGTGGTCATATCCACGTCGGAGGTGTCGAATCACGGGTACGTAGTTGAACCAGCGACCGATGCAGAGATGGCGGAGCAGACCTGGGATGAAGCCGTTCCCATCTCATTCTGGGAACTCCCGCCCCGCTTGATGTTGATCACGGTGCTACAATCGATATCTCCGCTCCTGATCATCCCGCTTGGACGGTTATTCTTCCTGCAGGGTCTCTCCTTCCTCGGGTACCGGAAGATCACAGCCGGCAATGTGCTCGGGAGCCCGGCACGCACCCGGATCTTTGCTGCAATACAGGCCAACCCGGGAATCTATTTTAATGAATTATCCCGCGAGACCGGGCTGAACCGGGGGGCGCTCCGGTATCATCTTGCGCTCATGCGGGTGACTGGCAAGATTTCGACTCTTGTATTGGAAGGCGATACCCGGTACTTTGAAAATTCCGGGAAATTCTCTGAGACCGAACAGAGGGTCTTGAAATTTTTAAGAAACGAGAAGGAGCGTGCGATTTTTTTACACCTCATGGACAATCCGGAAACTACCCGGGGCGATCTGGAAATGATGCTGGGAATATCCGGCGCTGCGGTGACGTGGCACACAAACCGGTTATGCGATGCCGGGATGCTCACGGTTGCCCGGAGCGGGAAAACATTCCGGTATCTCATCGATCCGGACGCGAGGACGTACCTGGAGAAATATCTCGTAACCGTTCATGGAAATCCCGCATTCAATTCCCCCCTGTGATGGGGATTTAGCTACGAAAGACCCCCCCATAACTTTCCTCAATAACTTCCTGTAGGGTCCGGGTGTCGGGATAGTTCCGGAAGAACGGACGTCAGCATTCGGGGCAGAACATACTCCGGTCCTGATGACCGTACCGGGAGCCGGTGAATGGGGCTTACCGGAGTTCATAAGATCTCCTGGCATTGCGGTGCCCGGGTTTTATCCATTTTTTTACCCGTAAGGGATATCCAAACGTAAATGGCTGATAAAAAATATCCCCCGGAAAAAACGACCTTCATATTCGCATTCCGGCAGGGTTTCCGGGGCCCGTATGGGCTAAATTATGTGGCGAAAAATGCCTCGATTTCTGGGCCTTTGGTACCCATCAGGAGAGGGGGTTTCCCGAAGTATTTTGGCAATCCGGGTGAATATAGGGCTTATTTTCCACAGGGACCTAATCCGGCGGTTTTACGGGGTTTTCCGGAGTTGATCGGGATACTGGGACGGGAAAAGGAACCCGTATGGGGCGTATTTGTCCCCAGGGTTCCGACCATCTTATTCCATGAGTCCCAACGAGGGATAAACAGGGGGAGGGATCATCTCATCCTCCCATCCCCGTAATAATCCCCACGACCTGCTGCGCCGTCACTGTGGTCCACTACCCATGCCAGGACCCGCCTGGCCATGACCAATAATCCCACCCAGAAGTTTCGATTGTGAGGGGAATCGTCTGGAATTAAAAAATACGGATACTGCAAAATTAAAAGCGAATGTGATTGGAATTGATTTCTTTAAACAACCTGATATCCAAAAAAAAAGATACATTTCCCCGCAATAGTAAAAAAAAAAGGTCCCCCTTTAACAAGTCAGCCCCGTTACTGCCGGGTATAGGTGAGGATTTGATATCCGTGTAACCCCCCGGTAAACGATTTCCCATCGGGGGCCATATCAAACGTACAGGGTTCAGACCATGTACCATCTCTGCCGATCACCCAGATACAGGTTAGTGTCGGAGGATTCCCGCTTGTTGATCCGGAGAATTTATGCTTAAAAGTGTCGGTGCCGTTCACCGATGTCCCGGTCTGTGTCAGCTCGTACTTCCACCCACTCGGATCGTTCCAGGATCCTGCCCATGACAGGCACGTTCCCTCAGAACACGGTTCTCCTGTATTGCATACGTTCCCGCATGTACCGCAGTGATGACTGTCGCTCTGCGTATCGATACAGGATCCATCGCAGCGGATCTGGCCAGACGAACAGGATGAATTTCCTGGCGTATTTGCGGTCGCAGGAATTTTGGTTGTGACGGAAGCACAGGGAGTCCTTGATGTTCCCGGAGTCACCGGCACTGACGGCACACCCGTGATCTGCCCAAGAGCCGGTGATAAAGGTGGCGGGGATGTGTCTGTACACGCAGAGGCAAGGATCAGTGCGAAGAGCAACCCGACAACAATGATGGAGGATGTTTTATTTTTCATAATAGACGACGTCATGATAGAGTAATTAATGCCTCTTCCACACGACAATTCCCAAAAGCAGAACGAATGCTCCGGTCAGGGCAAACGGAAGCAGGGCAGTCTGGGTTGGACTTTGAACCGGAGTGGTCGTGGCTGGTGGTGCCCGAGATGTTGAAATACCCGTATCATCAACAAAGAAGGGAATCACGGTAAAGGTATCATCACCATTTTTGGGATCACTGAGCGCAGCAATGAGTGCATCAGCCGCGTCCCGGCCCTGCAGGCTTCCTGCACCATTAATCCTGAAGAGATTCATTCCGTTGGGACCCTGCAGGGTGCGAACGTAATCTCCGCTGACGACGATGTCGAACATGTTGTTCTGCATCGAGTGCTGCACGATGAGATAACATTGGCCTTTTGGAAGTTTTCCTGAGAGTTGCGTATCGCCATTGAAAGTAAATGATGCATCAGGATTTACCGGAGTGGTGGTATTAAACACGTAGTTATCACCGATAATCCATATCTGGACGGAGGGGGGGTTTCCTTCCGCAGTTCCCCTGACCGTGAAAGGCGCTGTTTTTGAAACCGATGATGGAGAGAGCTCTGCAGTTATGAAGGGTTTTTTGAGTATTATGCCGACATTGGCGGAACTTACGCTGTTCAGCTGATCTTTCGCTTTTGGCTGGCTCACTGCATAAATCGTATAGGATCCTGCATCGACATTCAGATTATGCGTGTAATAGGCATATTCCCAGGTCTTATCCGGGTTTGTTTTTACGGTATCGAATGAACCGGGATTCCCGCTGACTACCTCCTGCCGGGGTGAGGTAAGTTTTCCCCCGCCACTTGGTATGCCGGGTCCGTTCATGAAGACCCCGGGTCCGGTTATGAAGAGGTACGTGGTATCCGAATCATAATTATGGCCACTGAAAACCACTTTTTCTCCTTGGTAATATGACTGCACACCACTTGCCGAAATAGTAACTCCCGTGTCTGCGGATACGGGAGCAGTAACCTGGAACGGGATTATGGTATACGTGTCATTGGTATACGTGAGATCGTGTGCCTCCCGATCACTGAATGCGGCAATGAGTGCATCTGCCGCATCGCTGCCCTGCAGGCTTCCCGGGCCGTTGATCCTGAAGAGGTTCGTGCCGTTGTTCAGTTTGACAAAATCCCCGCTGACATCGATATCGAACTGGTTGTTCTGCATCGGGTGCTGGACAATCACGAAGTTCTGGCCGCTTGCAAGGTGACTGGTGACCTCCTGGGGGACTTCATACTTGTACGATGCATCATCAGAGTTGACAGATACAATTGACTTGGAGTAGTAGTTCTTACCGAGGATCCAGACCTGGACATTAGGTGGGATTCCCTCCGCAATTCCTTTGACCGTGAAAGGCTGTCCTTTTGAAACCGACGACGGTGAGACCTCTCCCGTTATGAAGGGTTTTTTGTATATTATACCGACAGTACCATAGGTTGTTAAATCGTTGAACTGGTCTTTCGATTCGGGCTTGCTCACTGCATAAACCGTGTAGGTCCCGGCATCCAGCTTATGATTAGATGTATACCAGGTATATTCCCAGGTTTTATCCGGTTTTGTTTTCACGAGCGTGAATGAATCGGGATCTCCACTGATCGTATTTTGCTGCGGCGAAGAAAGTTTTCCACCGCTATCCGGAAGGTTGGGTCCTGTTATGAAGAGGTACGTGGAATCGGAATCGGTATTCATACCGCTGAAGATCACTTTTTCCCCCATATAATAAGACTGATCGCCTTTCGCGACGATAGTAACGGACGGCTTCTCCGCAGATACGGGAGAAATCATCAGGACTGCTGCACCAACTATGATAAGCAGCAGGATCATCTTCCAGAACCCGGACGGGTTGTTGCTGGTTTGTTTTGACATATGTAAATGTATAGACATTTACAATATAAATGTTTTCTAGTATCGGGTTTTTATCCGGTAACTTTCTTACCGGGGCTGATCGGTTCGCAGGAATTTGCCGTCAGTATCGCCCTTATGCAGAGCCGGGGTTAAGGGACAAAAAGTTATGCGGGGAATTCCGTTTCTTTGGATCCGGGCTTTTGCCCGGTCTTTGCAGAGATGTAAAGATCCCGCACAGCAATTCCTCCGATCGTTGCCACGACAAACGCTATAGTTAAAAGTGCGAGATTATAGAGGAGAGCAAGAGCAATCCACACGCCAGGAGGATGGAAGGTGACCGTCTGGTATGGATCTACAATCCCGGATGTTGCCTGGACAAGCACGTACATAAGGAACATACCGGATACGATAACCCCAAGGAAGAGAGCGCAGGCAGCTACCTCGGCCCAGATCTTTTTCATCATGGCAAACGATCCCACGACTGCCTCCTGAAGTGTCTTTTGCTCGAGTACGACCAGGGGCATGACAAATGGGGTCAGGACGAACAGGAGCAGGGTGATCGCTGAAAATTGCAGGGTTTCCATGAACCCGAATGGATATATCCATAACAGCAGCGAGCGTCCTCCATAGCCCGGAATCTCGGTGAACATGGCCCAGTCAAGAGTCCAGTTGAAGGGGAACTGGGTGATCGTGCTGGCAATGAATTGAAAAGGCCCGAAGATATTAAGAAACTTGAGCTCAGGTGGCAACCAGTAGAAAAAATGACCCCAGATATAGATGAGCAGTATGGCTGCGAGTGCCAGAAGCAGGGACCATAAAAAGATAGATTTAAGGTATTTTTTTGTCCCGTAAAGTCCCTCAAGGAACGAGGCTGAATCTTCTTTCTTTGACGAGATACTCATAAAAAGGGCCGCCAGTAAGAACACGAGGCAGAACAGTGTTGCGAACCCGAGTAAAAAGTCCATGCCATACCTTACGATTATATCCGGTTGGAGAGTCCTGTTGATATACCAGAGTGCCGCATGGCCGATGGCATTTCCCGCCAGCACAAGCCCGGCAAGAAGCGTAAACCAGAGGAGCTGCGGGTTATGGATCAGTGTCCTTGTACCAGACAAGGCAGCGTCAATTCCCCGCCGGATCGTTTCCGATCCCCCGCTCCCGCCATCCGGAAGTCCCTCATGGGCGTGTTCACGGTGATCAACAATACCAATCTGTGAGGCACGGAACACCGGAGGTTTCCGGCACAGGCCGAACCATTGTTCAGCAGTTTCCGATACCCGGGTCATTACATACCCTCCCTGATTTTTGTGAGCAACTCTTCAGCCATCTTTGTCGGTTCGGCAGTTCTCTCAATTTTGATCCCGAGTTCTGCAGCGAAATCCCAGATGAATTCGATACACCGGGTGAATTCATCGCAGGCCTTGCAGTCGCCGTCATGCTCGTACCAGACCTGCATGCCATGCTTCTCCGAGACAAAGATGTAGGCATTTGTCTGGGACGGGATGGATCGCCCGAAAAGTACACCGCGTCCCCCATCGATCTTCTCAATCTGGATTCTGTTTGCCTTGGCCATCTCCCGGAGTGAGGCATCAATCTTCTCGTCCATCACGAGGAGTGCCTGGGAGACGCCTTGCCTTGTTATCCCGACAAGGTTTGCGATGGAAATGTTAGACATCCCGTTGCGCCGCATCTTCCAGAACCCGAACTGTTTTTCGTTCATTGGCAGGAACATATGTAAAGGTATTGACATTTACAATATAAAATAGTTCGGGATCATCGGGTCGTCATGATGATCCGGGTAATATCACAATATTAGTAATAAACAAGGACTAAAAAGGGAGAGATGCAGTCAACACGTTTTCTTTTGTGTGCCATCTCATGAAGGACGGAGCAGGAGCCAGATTTCTTTCTGATAACGGTCATAAGTCCTGGGGACTATCGGGAAACACTTGTTCTCCAGATCGGTTCTCAATTTCTCCCTTTTTGATCCCACCCCCGGAAAAAACGACCTCATATTCGCATTCCGACAGCCTTTTAGGGTATCCTCTCGAAAAAGTGGGGGAAGGTATAAATCCGGTCACAAATATATTAT
>JBAXDE010000120.1:0-6324 GCA_037141115.1 Methanomicrobiales archaeon
AATATATTTGTGACCGGATTTATACCTTCCCCCACTTTTTCGAGAGGATACTATTTAATCGTAGATTAACAGATGTTATGGGTATGGGATTAATCAAATATGATATTGAAAAATATTCACCGAAACAACTGGTGATAATCCCGCTCGTACTTCTTGTAATTTCGATGGCACTGCTGACGTTAAACATGGTAAATACCGGTATGCCGGTTACCCCCGGTATTGATTTTTCCGGTGGTACAGCAGTAACAGTGATTACATCCGATACAGCGGCCCAGATCCAGTCAACCTTCTCCGGCTACCCGTTAATTGATGTAGCGGAAGGGGTGAACAATGGGAAATTTTTGAAATTCAGTTCAATGGATGATGCAAAATTCCGGTCACTCACCTCATTGATCATGGAGAAATACCCGGATGCAAAGATCGACCAGATTGGAGAATCATTTGGTAAAACCCTGCAATATCAGGCAGTCATTGCATTGATCTTTTCCTTTATCGGCATGGCTGTTGTGATCTTCCTGGCATTCCGTACCTTTATTCCCGCTGTCGCAGTCATTCTCGCAGCATTTGCTGATATGGTGATGACGGCAGCGACAATGAACATTGTCGGCATTCCCCTCACCCTGGGAACAGTCGCAGCCCTGCTCATGCTCATCGGTTACTCTGTTGACAGTGATATCCTGCTGACAAACCGTGTTCTGAAGCGACAGGGAAAGCTCAATGATAAACTGACCGGCGCATTCCAGACCGGCATTATCATGACCTCAACTACACTCGCAGCAACGGCAGCACTGTTTGTTGTTTCATGGTTCGGCTCTGTCCAGATCCTCATGGAGATATCCGCGGTGCTTCTTATCGGGCTTGTTTTTGATATCTTAAATACCTGGCTCACCAATGCGGGTATCCTGAAATGGTACGCTTCAAAAGGAGGCATAAAATGAACGGATCTGAGTTAAAAGCACTGGTCTCCGATTGGAGAGTAGCCACGCTCATCATCCTCATCCTCCTCTCAGTTGTAGCAATATTCCCGCATTTCGATGACCAGGGACACGTCGTAACCAATCTCCAGTATGGCCTTGATCTCCAGCAGGGGTCGTGGTTGCAGCTGGAATTCCGTGCAGAAGTTGTCGGGTTTACCACCGATCGTCCGATTGATGAATTTATCACGGATCTGTCAAAGAAACTTGATACTGAAGTATTGTACATTGATCCAACTCACCTGGAGATACGCAAATACTATTCCCAGGCAGATCTGGATCCCATATTCACCGCAGCGGGCGGTAAACTGACCACCTACCAGCAGGGTGTTTCAAAGGCAACTGCAGATGATGTCAAGCGCATCCTTGAAAACAAGATCAACACCCTTGGGACCAAGGATGCCAAGGTCAATACCTTAACCGGCATGAATAATATTGCCCGCTACATCCGTATCGAACTCGCCGGTGTTGATATGAAACAGGCGCAGGAGATTATGGGTAAGCAGGGTAAATTCGAGATCCGCGTCCAGACCATTGGCAACCAAAGCGAACATCTCATCTTTGGAGATGCCATCACCAGCGTCCAGAATCCATCCCAGGAACCCGCAGGCAGTGACCGGTGGGGTGTCGGGTTTACGTTGAACGATGCCGGTGCCGCCGCGTTCCAGCAGGGAGCGATAAAATACGGTGCAACGGCTGATCCCGAAAACCACGAACTGGTCATGCTTCTTGACAACAAGACCGTTTATTCGGCTCCCCTATCAAAAGACCTTGCAGGTAAACTGCAGGCCGAACCTACCAAACAGCTCTATGCATCAACAGGTTCCGGTAAAACCGGTACCGATCAGGCAACGAACCTCGAGATCCACTTACGGGCAGGAGCTCTTCCCGTTGATGTGAGTATCGCCGGTTCCGGTGGCGTATCAGCCCCCTTAGGAGAACGGTACAAGATGATGGCCCTGCTTGCGGGTATCTTTGCACTCATCACCGTTGGCCTTGTTATCTACTTCCGGTACCGGGAACCCAGCATTGTGCTGCCCATGGTGCTGATCAATGCTTCGGAGATCGTCATCCTCCTTGGGATCATCAGTCTCATCAAATTCCAGTTGGATCTTCCGACAATTGCCGGTCTGATTGCCGTGGTCGGTACGGGTATCGATCAGCTGGTCGTTATCACTGACGAGATCCTGCATGAAGGAAAGGTTCCTTCACCCAATCTCTACTTAAAGAGACTTTCCCGGGCGCTGGGAATCATCGTTGTTGCCGCCGCAACTGTAGTGATTGCGATGCTGCCGCTTGCGCTCATGGATCTCTCCACGCTCAAGGGATTTGCCATCATCACCATCCTTGGTGTGCTTGTCGGTGTCATCGTTACCCGGCCTGCATATGGTAAGATCATCATGCAGATGCTCTCCAAGTAACAAAACCATAGATTTATCTTTTTTTTAATCGACTACTCTTCCGGGTATGTTTACATGAGCAGACCAGTGTTGTTTGATTTTTTTGCTACGTGGTGCGGTCCCTGCAAGATGCAGACGCCTATCCTTGAAGAACTTGCAAAAAAGATGGGTGATACGGTCGAGATCAAAAAAATTGATATCGACCAGCATATGGAGCTTGCAGAGAAATACGGGATCCGTGTTGTTCCTACTCTTATTATCGAGAAGGACGGAAAGGTTGTGCAGTCCCTGGAAGGTGTGACGGATCTGTCTACCCTGGAAAAACTCCTAAAACCCCTGGTGGAATAGCGTGAAGATTGGGATCGTAGGGGGAACCGGTGATATTGGTGAAGGTATGGCAATGCGCCTTTCCCCGCTGTATGATGTCATCATCGGATCCCGTGATACAGACAAAGCAAAGGCCGTCTGCACGTGCACGCTTGAGATGTGTGAAAAACGCGGGGAGACTCCCTGTTCCGTTGTCGGGGCATCGAACCAGGATGCAGTTTCCTGTGCCGATATCGTTATTCTTGCCATTCCCTTCAAACACCTGGTGAGCACGCTTGAAACACTGGACAGTTTCGAAGACAAGATCGTGATTAGTCCGGTCAATCCCATGGAGAAAGGGAATTTCTTTGAGTTCGTTCCTCCGGCAGAGGGATCGGCTGCCCTTCGGGTTCAGAAGCTGCTCCCGAAAAGCACGCGGGTCTGTTCTGCGTTTAACACGATAGCGGCGAACAAGTGGCGTGCGCTGGATGAGGAACTCTCGTATTCCGTGCCAGTCTGTGGGGATGACGCGGAGGCAAAACACCAGGTGATGGATATTGTGAACAAAGTCTCGAAACTCCAGGCCTTTGATGCCGGTCCGCTTGCCGTTTCCTGCATGGTGGAGTCTCTCACCCCGCTGCTTCTCAATATCGCCCGGTACAACAAGATGCGCGATGTCGGTATCCAGTTCCGTTAAGGTGCAGCGGATTGTCCGGTCCCTTGCCGGCCATTATGGCGAGATTGCCTGGTGGCCGGGCAATACCGACGAAGTGATGATCGGTTCGATTCTCACCCAGCAGACCCGGTGGGAGAATGTGGAGCGGGCGCTTGTAGTGCTTGAGAAGCGAGGGCTCAACTCACTCTCTGCGCTCTATTCTGCCGATACGCAGGATATTGAAGACGCGATCCGGTGTACCGGTTTTTTCCGGATCAAGGGGCAGCGCCTGCAATCCCTTGCTGCTCATGTCATGGAAACCTATGGTGGGCCTGAGGGGATGCAGGCGATTCCCACTGAACTTCTCCGCAACCGGTTGCTCGCAGTGAAAGGAATCGGGGAAGAGACTGCTGACAGCATCCTCTGTTTTGGTTTTTTACGGGCAAGTTTCGTTATCGATGCATATACTCAAAGAATTGTGCGGTGTGCGGGTGTTGAGGAAAAACGAAGGGAATTAAAACCCCTGTTCGAGAGTATCCTACCCGATGATCCAAAAACGTACCGTCAGACCCATGCCCATCTGGTGGAATATGCAAAAGAGTTCTGTGGAAAGAAGAGGTGCAGTGAATGTATTCTGGTGAATTTGAACGGATAGGAAAACGACTGTTTGCAGAATACCTGGTTGGCGGGAATTTTGGGAATATGAGCGTGAGGTCCGGGGAGGGTTTTTTTATCAAGCGTACAGGTACCTGTCTTGATATTGCCAGTGAACCGGTGTATGTCCCTCTTTCCGGCGCAGCCCCGAAAGAAGCTTCGAGTGAATACCGGGTGCATCGTGCAGTCTATGCTGCATCAGACCACACCGCGATCGTTCATGCTCACCCCCCATATGCGGTAGCGGCATCGCTGGTCATGGATACGATCGTTCCCATAGACAGTGAAGGTGAGATGTTCTGCCCGCTCATTCCCGTTGTTACCGGTGCACCCGGCACCCAGGAAGTTGCCGATAATGTTGCGCGTGCCCTTATCACTTCGAAACTGGTGATTGCCCGTGGACATGGTACGTTTGCTGCGGGTGCAACGCTCGATGATGCGTATGTATTGACTTCGCTAGCCGAGCATTCCTGCCGGGTGCTTGCACTCAGGAGACAGTTTCTTTAATTTTTCTGATTTTTGGTTCTTCGCTGTTTTATGGGGTATCGATCAATCATCCAAAAACAGTTTGTGATCTTTACTTTGTGTGCCTGCTCACACATGGCAGTTGGCAGGCAAAAAAACCGATATTTGCTCTATCCGCTCCCGCTCTTACCGAACAGTATTTCACGTAAATTCCAGAAAGAGCCGATAGGTACGAGGAAAACGAATACCGGCTTTCTCATTACTTCAGTAGCCCTGATAGGAGTTGGTAGTGCCGTGCTCATCGGTGTCAGGGAACTCGTATGGCGTGAGCCGACCGGAGGAAGAACCCGTCCATATTCCGGAGGGATGATTGGCATCGGTAACAAAAAAAGAAATTTTTATGGGTATGAAAGATCACTTCGGGTGTTTTGGAGGTTGCAGGAGCTGAATCTCCCGAATGATCTCCCGGTGAAAGATCAGCAGCATATCGCTGATCATCCCGAACATGAAGATCTCAATACCAACCACGATGAGAAGTACCGTTAAGATCGTGAGGGGTATGTGATCAATATGGTTCATCCATTCGAGCACGACAAAGACGCCAACAAGTAATCCGAGAACGGAAGTGAATAACCCCATCATCCCAAAATAAAACATCGGGTTATTGACCCGGGCAAGCCGGTATATCGTGCTGACAATCTTGATCCCGTCATGGAAGGGCGAGAGTTTTGTAGCCGTTCCCGGGCGCTGGGAATATTTTATCGGGACGACCATGACCCGCTGGCCATTGCGAACCGCTTCAACCGAGATCTCGGTCTCGATCTCAAAGCCCCGCTCTTTTAAGTGCATCTGCATGATAGCAAGTTTGGTAAAAGCACGGTAGCCTGAAAGGATATCGTGCAGATCCCGGCTGTGGGCAACCTTGAAGAGGAGATTGAGCATATGGTTCCCAAAAAGATTGAGATGGGAAAAGGATCCCTCTTCTGCATTGATGAGCCGATCCCCAATCACCTGGTCAAATCCCAGGAATAATGGTGTGAGCATCTTTTCCGCATCTTTGGAAGAATAGGTGCCGTCACCATCAAGCATGAGGATATAGGGCTGCTCAATAACCTCAAATGCTTCGATGATTGCATTTCCTTTCCCCTTGCCGGATTGTGTGCGGACCGTTGCCCCGGCTTCACGGGCACTTTTTACGGTATTGTCGGTACTCTTTCCATCAATAACTAGGATATGAGAATAACCGAGTGCCGTAAATTCCCGCACAACCGAGCTGATTGTCGGCCCTTCGTTTAACGTGGGAATTAAAATGCAGACCTCATCTTTGTTGAAATTCATTCGTATAGTATTTTTAATAGAGTGCCATAAGTGCTTCTATGCACATCCCCAAAAAAGGGCTGCGCGCATTGGGCATTGCGGAAAGTTTTTCCGGTCGTATCAGTTCTACGTTAGCGGGAGTGGTAATGCGAAAGGATCTCCGTATTGATGGTTTTGCCATTGGTTCAGTGACCGTAGGGGGGATGGATGCCACTGCTAGCATTCTTGGAATGGTTCGGGATCTTGATCGTCATGACATCAACGTGATTATGCTCTCGGGTTGTGTAATTGCATGGTGCAATGTAGTAGATCCCGGACGGATCTTTAACGAGACCGGAATTCCGGTAATTGGCGTATCCTATGAAGATTCATACGGGCTGGATGAAGATATCAGGCATCATTTTCCCGGTGATGAGCTGAGAATTGCTGCATACCGGAAATTGGGCTCGCGCTTTCCGGTCACTCTACACACGGGCCAGACGGTTTTCCTGCGGGCATGGGGTAGTGTAAAGATTCAACTGTAAATTCGACAACCCTGACTCTAATCGATCAA
>JBAXDE010000121.1:0-6294 GCA_037141115.1 Methanomicrobiales archaeon
GACTCGAACCCGGGTTTAGGCGTTGGCAACGCCTAGTGATAACCACTACACTATCGGCGCATTGCGCTCTACAATGTGGGAATTCAAATGATTTAAGGATATCGACGAAGGTAGCCCCGGATTTCCCATTCTCCGGCGATAACCTAAAATCCGGCTGATCGCAATAAACTGATGTCCGCACACAATCCCGCATCCGGGGTGTGCTTGCAGGACCATTTTACCCCAGATGGAACGGGTACAGCGGGTCCATTTCTCCGATCCCGGTAACGGGTCCCGGGTATCCGGGAGTTACCCTGCAATCTTTGAATTGATCTCTCACCCGGGTTTAAATAAAAAATCCAGGTACATAACGACAGGGTTTTTGAATATAATCACTCTATCTAATACCAGATGATCCCTCTCTTTGTGGACTGCTCCTGGCGGCGCATTGTTATTTTCGGAGGGGGAGAAGTGGCTGCACGAAAAGCGGCATATTTTTCCAGAAACGCAGATGTTTCCGTGGTCAGCCGGTCGTTTGTCCCGGCGTTTGATGGACTGAAAATTGCAAGAAATGAACTCGATCTCGATAAAACGGAGGACCTGGAATTTGCTAAGATCCTGGAGGGAACGTTCCTTGTCATTGCCGCAGTCTCCAGCCCTGATATTAACAACCGGATCGGCCGGCTCTGCAGGGAAACGGGCATACTGTTCAACAATGCCGATGGAGAATGCGGGGATGTGATCCTGCCCGCAGTAACCGGCGGGATCAATTATACCCTAGCTATCAGCACCCATGGCCGCAGCCCTGCCATATCCCGGTTTATCCGGGAACACCTGGAACGGGCATTTCCGGCAATGGATGATATGATCTCCCTCCAGCAGCATCTGCGGGCTGAATTAAAACAAGTGGAGCCGGAACAGGGGAAACGGGAAGCGATCTTATGGAGGGTTCTCGAAGACCCGGCCATCTGGACAGCCCTGTCCCGCGATACTGCAGAAGCATGGGAGCTGGCAAAGAAGAGGTACCTGCATGACTGAACCCGAACATATTCCCCTGGCAATTGCCGGTGTCAGCCACCATACCGCCAATGTTACCGCTCTCGAAGCGTTCCGTTTTGCCGGAGAAGAAGAATTCCTGGAGGCTGCGGGTGCACAGTTCAAGGGCGTCCTGCTCCTCCAGACCTGCAACCGGGTTGAAGTGATCGTAGAAGGAGAGGTTGATGAACTCCGTTCCTTCTTGACCGGTATGGGACGAACAGAGTTCTTCGTCCACGAAGGAAAGGGTGCATTACGTCATCTCTTTGCCCTGGCATCCGGTATCGATTCAATGATCGTGGGAGAAGACCAGATCATCGGCCAGTTAAAAAAAGCCCTCTCGGATGCGCAGGAAGCACAGACCTCATGCAGTTTCCTGGAGACCTGCATCAACAAGGCGGTGCATGTGGGGGTTGAAGTGCGGCAGCGAACCCTGATCAACCGGGGGTCGGTATCGGTAGGTTCAGCTGCAGTGCTTCTTGCTGAAGCCGAGATTGGCAGCCTTGCCGGAAAACATATCCTTGTCCTTGGCAGCGGGGAGATGGGCCTCCTTGTTGCCCAGGCACTGGCGGCAAAGAACCTCACTGCAATGTACGTGGCAAACCGGACCTATGGCCGGGCCGTCATCCTTGCGAACAAGATTGGTGGTAAAGCGGTAAAGCTCTCGGAGCTCTATCATTACATCACCCTGTCCGACGTGGTGATCTCCTGCACCTCCGCCCCGCACCCGATCATTCACCGGAAAGATCTCGCCCATGCCATGAGGGACCGGTGCTGGCCGGTAGAGGGACACCCCCGCCCGCTGATCCTCATTGACATTGCCCAGCCACGGGATGTTGAGGAGGGTGCAGATACCATTGACGGGGTCCATCTCTTCACCATCGACAATCTCCGCAGTATCAATGAACAGACAATGAGCACAAGAAAGGCAGAAGCCGAAAGGGCTCATCATTTTGTTGAAGCAGAACTTGAGATCTTCCTCCGGCACCAGAACCGTAAATCTGCCGATGATGCGCTCGCTTCACTTCACCAGTGGGCAGAATCGGTGCGCATTCGGGAGCGCGACCGGGCCATTGCCCGCATGACACCAGCAGATAAGAGAACTACCGATGTGCTTGATGACATGAGCCGGGTACTGGCAAAAAAACTGCTCACCGATCTGACGTTCTCCATCCGGGCCAGTGCTGAAGAAGGGGATCTTGAAGCGGTGGATGTCCTGGTCAAAGCGATTACGAAAGGAGAGCGTATCGGAAACAAAAAGATCTCTACGGAATAATATCCGGATTATTTCTCATTTAAAAAAAAAGGATCTGCATCCAGGAAAATGCCAACGTGCGGCCCTCCGAGGATCAAGTATCTTCGCTTCCTCATATGATGAGCTGTTTTACCTGCGGAAGTGCATGTATCTGTTCTATTACTCCCAGGGGCAGGGGTTCTTCTACGATAATGACCAGTTTTGGTTCTTCGGAAAACTCCGGATCGGTAACAAAGATCTGCCGTATTGAGAGAAGGTGATCGGAAAGTACCCGTACTACAGCCCCGACAATTCCACGCTCACTGGCATCACGGGGGAGGATGGTAATTACGGTAAAACCGAGTGATTCGCCCACCCGGCTCAGGTCAGGAGTTGCCCGCATGTTGAGAAAAATATCCCTGAGGGACGGCCGTTCAAGGATTCGTCGAGCGGTTGAATCCACTACCCGCCTGTCAGACCCGATAGCTTTTGCAACCGCAGTTGCCGGGATCTCAATGCCATTGCAGCAGATTCTCCCGTCCACGGTCACTCCAAAGCCGTTTTCAAGCAGGAATCGCACCACGCGACTCTGGGAAGGAGAATCCGCAAATTCACTGATGATATCTGACCACATACACACCACTGGGAAGAACGCAAATAAATAGACATCTATGTAGATTCCCGTTCTTTAGAGAACAGGAAAAAACCGGTTCACGGATATTTTCCGCGTAGAGACGAAAATGAAAGAACATGGCGGGTATCGTCTCCGACGGACAAGTACTGGGACCGGGCATCCGGGGAACATAACATTCTTTTAGATGGACAACCTTTTTGTTATGACACAGAAGCGAGGGTCGCCAAGTCCTTCCAACGGCACAAAAGTGAATGCTCTGGATAAGGTTCTGGTACCATATCGTGAAAGTGTTCCCTCAGAAAAAGTAAATTGGCGAGGGTAGCCAAGCCCGGTCAAAGGCGCTAGGTTGAGGGCCTAGTCTCGCAGGAGTTCTTGGGTTCGAATCCCATCCCTCGCATATTCTTTTATCAGTGTTTCTTTGCGAACTGCAGGTTTTTTTCCATTGCCGGAATGGTACTTTAGGCAGGATTGAAAAATTATTCACTGCCGGAAAAACAGACGTTTCTCTTGTTGTGAGTTTTTTAAACAAAAGCAACGGCACGTATTGCAGAATAGATAAATGATCAGACCGATTTAAAAAATGAAAGGGGAGAGGAATATTATCGTTCAATGAGCTGAATGTGCTCATCTGTTTTTTTCGCCAGATCTCCCTGACCCTGCAACCGGGCCACATCTGACATTGCCTCGAGCACATGCACAGATTCTTCCAAAAACGAGAGGATGTCTGCGGGAAATAATTCTATGCCGTACTCGTCCTGGAGGAAAACTGCGATCTGTCGGTGATCGAGCCCATTCTCGCGCAGCTCAATGACTTTTTTGGAAAACTTTTTTTCCGGGCAGCCGCAGAGGGGACAATCCTTGCAGTTGCAGCGAAGGAAATCGTTAAAAAAAGCAAGGATCTGATCTCTCACACCGAAATCAAGGGAATCGTAATCAAGGCGCGAACAGAGTGCTTCGAGCATGGTGCCGGAGAATGCGAGCTCAGGAAGGCGATAGCCGGTGAGCCGTTCAATTTTTTTCGCATTCCGGAACCGTGCACGATCCGCGATCAATCCTCGTCACCGGTAGATTCATCGAAGTTCTTTAATGAAGTCATTGCTTCGCCCATCCGCTCGCACTCGATGAGCCATTCATCAAAGAGGGTTGTCCCTTCGACATCGTCTTTGACAAATTTGCTGCAGCAGGTTGCCCCGTCTATGACTGCAGCGCCGATGTTTGCAACGGTCTCAAGCGCCTTTTCCATGTCCTTTTCAAGATCTGCCCTGCCGGTCTTGACGAGCGCCTTGATGTCTTTCTCAAATCCACCGGCAAGGTAGAGCCGGCAGGATGCAAAGAGGGCCAGTTTGGGCAGCTGGAGGATCTCAACGAGTTCGCCAAGTTCGCCCTCAGGTGCCGGTGACATCACAATTGCCTCGACCTGCGAGAGCTTGTCCACTGCCTCTTCAAAGGTATACCGCTTGTTCTGGTACAGCTTGATGATCTTTAAGACCGACACGGTGATATCGACAGAGAATCCGTCAAGGATACGGTACCCTTCGGGAAGTTCCTCGCTCTTGGGATCCGCTTCAAAACTCGCTTCATTCAGGGACTTTAACCAGTTGTCCCAGCGTTCCTGGTTGTAAAAAATATAAAACAACTTCAGCGGTTCAGCCTCGATTTTCTTAGTCGCCTTTTTCGCCATTTCAGTACACTATTCACTCTCCTGATTAAAGGATTTCGTTGTCCGCACTCATTTTCCCCACATGAAACGATCGGGTATGATCGAAAAAAACATAATCAGCAAGAGAAAAAGATGAATGCGGATAACCAATGGTTATCACCCTTGAAAGGCAATAGTTTAAGGAATATGCAAACCGTCAAAAAAAACGGCTGTTCCGAACGGCTCGTGATGGTACGATACGGTGAGCTGTTTTTAAAAAGCGAACCGGTGAAACACCATTTTATCGGGCTGCTCTTACGTAATATCGGAAAAGCACTCGCCGCTTCGGGGTTACAGGGACATTACGAAACACCCCGGGGGCGCATCCTGATCTTTGGGGATGAGCCCGAAAAGATCGCTGATATTGTATCGCGCATTTTTGGTCTGGTTGATGTGAGCATCTGCACGAGAACCAGCGGCAATATTGACGCTCTCTGCCGTGAGGCCACAATTCTTGCAAAAAAACATCTCTCATCGGGTATGAGTTTTGCAGTCCGGGCAAAACGCCAGCAAAAGACCGGGCTCGACAGCCAGGTGCTGGGGGCGCAGATTGGCTCGGCCATTTATGAAGAGATCCCGGGTCTCCGCGTTGATCTCGATCATCCGGACTACGAGGTTTTCATTGAAGTGAGGGATTTTGGGGGGCTGGTGTATGATTCACGCATCTCTGCCCCGGGTGGATTACCCTGGGGAACACAGGGTCGGGCACTCGTCCTGCTCTCTTCGGGCATTGATTCCCCGGTGGCATCCTGGCTGGCAATGAAACGCGGGTGCGAGATCACCCACCTGCACATTGATGGCGGGCGCTGGGCAGGATGCGATGTGAAAACAGCGGCCATTGAAAACCACCGGCGGCTTTCGCGCTGGTGCGCCGGCTATCCCCTCATGATGGTGATCGCTGACAGCGAACCCCTGTACAACCGGATGCAGGAGCTCCGCATCCCTCCACGGTACCGGTGTGTTATCTGCAAACGTTTCATGCTCAAAGTAGCAGCCCGACTTATGGGGCATGAAGGCGCGCTGGCAATTATCACCGGAGAAAATCTCGGGCAGGTTGCATCGCAGACATTGGCCAACCTTTCGGTGATCTCTGAAGGGGTGACCGCACCTGTGCTGCGTCCCCTCATCACGCACGACAAGGAAGAGATCATAACCATAGCCCGGCGTATCGGGACTTTTGATACCCATCCCGGGGATCTTGCCTGCCGGGCGGTCCCCAAAATGCCCGCCACCGCTGCAGTACTGGATGCCATTCAGGATTGCGAGCTAAAGATGGATATCGAATCCCTTGTCCTACAGGCCTGCACGGAATTACAGTATGTCACTGCATTAAACAGCGAGATCGTTCCGGTAACCTGATACCCGAATATCCGGAACGCGCCGAATGATTATACAACCCGTCACCATTTTTCCGGAAACCATGAGAATGTACGTATTCCTTTGGCTATCCGACATTTCGTGTGGGTAAGAGATACAATACAAAATAAATGTGCGGGTTCCCTGCCTCAGCACCTCTTCTACACACGGCGAGGTAAGCCCGTTTAACATTTACGTATTAAAACCGCCGCAAGTACTCCATCAGGAGCGGCAGCTGTCAGCGTGTTTGGGAGTATGGAGGCATCAGCTCCCATCGTTATATTTTACCCAATACCTGAGTTACCGGTAGTGTAAAGATTCAACTGTAAATTCGACAACCCTGACTCTAATCGATCA
>JBAXDE010000122.1:0-6274 GCA_037141115.1 Methanomicrobiales archaeon
TCGCGATCGTAACCGATGAAACCGAGATCGAACTCAAGGAAGAGCCCTACAAACCTGAAGATGGGATGCGGGAGGTCTCCGACATACACTATGAAGATATCGGCGGTTTGGGCCGTGAGTTACAGTTGGTCCGTGAGATGATCGAACTCCCTCTGCGGCACCCCGAGATCTTTGAGCGCCTTGGCATCCAGCCCCCCAAGGGAGTGCTCCTTTACGGACCCCCGGGAACGGGCAAGACCCTGATTGCAAAAGCAGTTGCCAATGAAGTGGATGCACATTTCATCACCATCTCCGGTCCGGAGATCGTGAGCGGGACCTATGGTGCGAGTGAAGGGAAACTTCGGGAAGTCTTTGAAGAGGCGCAGGCCAATGCACCGGCCATCATCTTTATCGATGAAGTCGACTCCATTGCACCCAAGCGTGAAGATACCAAGGGTGAACTTGAGCGACGCGTGGTCGCCCAGCTCCTTGCACTCATGGACGGGTTAAAGGGACGCGGGCAGGTCATCGTGATCGCTGCCACCAACCTGCCGGATTCCATTGATCCGGCTCTCCGCCGGGGGGGCCGGTTTGACCGGGAGATCGAGATCGGGATTCCGGACAAGAAAGGCCGCATGGAGATCTTCCAGGTCCACACCCGCGGTGTACCACTTCCTGAAGATGAGAAGACCAAGATCATCGAGGAGTATGCCGGTTCAACTCATGGCTTTGTCGGAGCAGACATTGCGCTTCTGGTCAAGGAAGCAGCTATGCATGCGCTCAGGAAGGTCATACCCCTCATCAACATCGATGAGGAGATTCCCAATGAAGTGCTCGATGCCCTGCGGGTGACCCATGAAGACTTTGCCGAAGCAAGGAAGCATGTGGAGCCCTCAGCCATGCGTGAAGTGCTCGTAGAGATTCCCGATATCACCTGGAAGCAGGTAGGGGGACTTGAAGAGACCAAGCAGGAACTCAAGGAGGCTGTGGAGTGGCCCCTGAAATACCCGGATGTATTCGAGCGGCTCCAGACCAAACCCCCTAAGGGAATCCTTCTATTCGGCCCGCCCGGGACCGGAAAGACCCTGCTGGCAAAAGCAGTGGCAAACGAGAGCGAATGCAATTTCATCTCGGTAAAAGGTCCCGAACTCCTCTCAAAGTGGGTGGGGGAATCGGAAAAGGGCGTGAGAGAGATCTTCAGGAAGGCACGCCAGGCATCGCCCTCCATCATCTTCTTCGATGAGATCGATGCCCTGGCACCAAAACGGGGGACCTACGAAGGATCATCCCATGTGACTGAGAGCGTAGTCTCCCAGATCTTAACGGAACTCGACGGCATGGAAGAGCTCCGGAATGTCACCATCCTTGCAGCAACGAACCGCCCTGATATGCTCGATGAAGCCCTGCTCCGTCCGGGCCGGCTCGAGCGCCACATCTACGTGCCAGCTCCTGATGAAGAGAGCCGGAAGAAGATCTTTGAGGTCTATCTTGGCGGCGAAATAGAGACCATCCTTGCCAAAGATGTGGATATCGCTGTACTGGTCAAAAAGACAGACGGGTACGTTGGCGCGGATATCGAATCGCTTGTCCGGGAAGCCAAGATGGCAGCAATGCGTGAATTCATCATCCTAATGGGCAACCGGGGTGAACCGGAACGAAAAGATGCGATCAAGAATGTGATGATCACTAAAGCGCACTTCGAAGCCGCGCTGCTCACCGTGAGAGGATCTTTGGACCGTGAGGCTATCGAAGCATCAGAACAGCAGTCCTGGCAGATGCTCTATAACGAGGAGCAGCGCACGATCCTCAAAGATGCTGCAGCAGTTCTCGCCCGTACAGGAAAGGTTCCCAAGAATACCTCCTCTGCTGATATCGATAAGCTCCGCAAGGCTGTCTACAAGGGAAAGAAGGATTTTGCAGCGGTAAAAAAACTCACTGAATTACTTGAAATGAAGTAAACGAATCGTAAATGAGATCACAATTAAAAAAAGAGGAAAAATGAACAATGATGCGTATGACCCGTTCCGGAAGATGGATGCACTTGCCGACCATCTCTTTGCCCGCATGGCCAGGAACAGCGAGACCGGTACCGCGGGATACTGTTTCCCTTTGGCTCTCCAGGAGATGGACCCGTATGCTGAACCAGGGGAGTATGCGGATCCGATTCCCTCGCATTCAGTATCCGAACCCATTCCTGAGGTGCACCAGATCGAAAATGAGGTGATCGTGGTTGTGGAGCTGCCCGGAGTAACCCGGGAGTCCGTCCATCTTGCTGTGGTAAGAGACCGGCTTATCGTCGATGCTGATGGGGGTGACTGCCAGTATCATACCGAGGCTGTCATCCCCCCGGTTGATCCCGATACTCTGCAGATCTCGATGAAAAACGGTGTTCTTGAAGTGAAGTTTAGGAATTCCGGCAGTGTCCTCGTACAATGAGTTCCGGGACGTCCCGCACCTCATCTTTTCATTGAGCCGAACGGTACAATTTCTGCTTTTTCTCACTCACGTCTGGCTTTGTACACCCCCCCCTCTATGCATCTGCCTTTTTTTTATTCGCGCGATGGTAAAGCCTTTGGTCGCAGGGGTCTGCCCGTTCCACCGGATAACCCGGAGATGGATTGGATCTTTACGAATGGATAATAATCCTGATAAACCTCCGAATCAAACGACTAGATAACGAGTCTAAAAAAATCCGGCAGGATGATCACTGGTTTGTCCCCCTCTGGTGATGAGGAAGGAAGTAAAATATGATACTTAAAGATTTTCTTATCAAAGCAGGAACAGAAAAAAACCTGATGGAGTTACTACTCTTTTTGGGCAAACAGGCTCAGCAAGTGAAGAAAGGATTTTTCTGTTCGATCAGGAAAACCCCGGCAGATGAAACAACCAAAAACATGTACGGCGAAGAGCAGATGGCTCTCGACATGTATGCCGATGATGTCTTCATTTCAGGATTACAGCAGGCACGACTTGTCAGGTATATCGCAACAGAAGAGCAGCATAAGATTATTGAGGTGGATGAGCCGAAGAACAACTTCGGCGTTGTCATCGATCCACTAGACGGATCATCGTTGATCGATGTCAATCTCTGCACGGGCTCTATCATCGGCATCTATCCCGGCCATGTCCTTGAAAAGGGATCGACAATGATCGCAGCCCTCTATATCCTGTACGGTCCCCTTACCACGCTGACCTTTACTACCGGAAAGGGCGTTCATGAATTTGTCCTGGATGAATCGGGAGAATTTTTCCTGCGGCACCAGGATCTCAAGATTCCGGAAGGAAAGATATACGCACCCGGCGCCCTGAGGAGAGATTATTCCCCGGCCCACTCGCGATGGATTGAGAATCTTGAACATGATGGCTACAAACTCCGGTTCAGTGGCTGTTTTGTGGCAGATGTCCACCAGATTCTCCATAAAGGCGGTGTGTTTACCTACCCCGGGTTCAAAGGCAGGGAAAATGGGAAATTAAGACTTTTGTACGAAGCCAATCCCATGGGGATGATCATCCATGAAGCCGGAGGGGCAATCAGTAATGGTAAATCTGATATCAGGCTTATCATGCCCAAAGGAATTGACCAGGTCACTCCCATCTATATCGGGGGCAAGGATGAGATCCGGCTCATTGAAACGTTTATGCGTGATGAGTGCTGTAAACAGGAGTGAAGATCTATGGCGCAGAACACCTTTGGTCCAATCCCCGGTTCAACAATCCTTGAGAGCATATCCGGGAAAAAAACTATCATCATGGCTGCAAATATCCGGATTGCAACCGTAGCACAGGGAATTTTCCAGGCCGCAAAGGATACTGATTCAGCGGTATTTATGGAGCTTGCCCGGTCTGAATGCGACTTAAGTGGCGGGTATACCGGCTTTACCCCAAAAACATTCTCAGAACAGATGAACGAGGCGGCCAAAACAGCGCAGTGCGATATCTGGGCGCTCCATGCCGACCATATCTCGATAAAGACCGGCTCTTCCCAGGAGATCGAGGGCACTAAGCAGTTGATCGATGCCCAGATCGCAGCCGGGTACACATCGTTTGCCATTGATGCCTCCCCTCTCTTTAATTTTGAAGGAAAAAATGTCCGGGAAGAACTCGAAAAGAACATCCTTGCGACAACGGATCTCGCTCACCATATCAAAAAACAGATGAAGGGGAAGGAATTCGGCCTTGAAGTCGAGGTGGGGGAGATCGGCAGGAAAGATGGGGAGGGCCTGATCCTGACAAAGCCACAGGAAGCGGTAGAATTTATCAAAGCCCTTCAGGAGAACGGGGTCTTTCCCCAAGTGATTGCGATAGCCAACGGAAGCACTCACGGTCATACATACGATGCGTCGGGCAATGTCGTGGAACAGCTCTCCATTGATATCCCCCAGACCCGGGCGGTTGCAAAAGCCTTGCGGGATAACCACCTGCATGTCGGTATTGCCCAGCACGGGATCACCGGTACGCCCCGGGATCTCATCAACCAGCATTTCCCGAAAGGCGACATCATCAAAGGAAATGTCGGGACCTTCTGGCAGGATGTTGTCTTTGATATCATCAAAGTGTACGAACCTGCGCTGTACAAGGAGATCCAGGACTGGACGCTCCAGAAATACGGGCCGTTAAATCCCGGCAAGAAGGACAAGCAGGTCTTTGACGGGAACTGCAAGATGGCGATAAAGGAATTTTTCAAGCAGATCTATTCGGTTGATGAAGAGACGAACCATGCCATACGGGCAATGGCCTATGCAGAAAGCCTCGTCTTTTTCCGGGCATTCAGTTCACCCGGTTCTGCAACCCTGGTCAGGAATTCCCTGAAAAAATAATAATGCGTCTCATTTTTACTCCCCGTTTATTTTTTCCAGAGGGGAGATCTTCATAGCAGTTCCGGGACAGGAATGACTCTTCTCCTTCCGGAGGGAAGTAATCCCTGAATAATCCCTGGGAAAATGTTCTTTTCTCATAATGCACATCGAAAATCATATGAACAAATAGCCCGGTAAATGGGTGCGATGAGCAAGCTTTAATTATCTTACATCCCAAATTAGGGCAGATGGTTAACGGAATTGTTTTGCCAATAAAGAAAGTGTTTGCGCTTGTGGATTCGAAAATATCCGTCGAGATCAAAGACGAAGGCCGTAAATTGCAGGGCCGCCTTGTAGCCGTGGATGAGTATCTCAACATCCACATGGACGAGACTATTGAGTTTGTAGATAACCAGCGCGGCAGGAGCCTTGGGACCGTTGTAATCCGGGGCAACAATATCCTGACCATCGCACCGGTTATCTGAGATGACCCAGGTGGAAGTAATGGAAGATCCTGTCGATGATGCATTAAAACTGATCCAGTCAAATCCAGAAGGCGTTCTTCAGAGCGAACTCTGGAAAGAGCTGGGCGTTGATAGCCGGAAGTGTTCGCGTATTGTCAAGAAACTTGAAGACAGCGAACTCATCGATCGGATCGAATTCAAAAAAGACGGGATCAAGACCTATCTCTTAAAAGCCCGGCAGATGCCGGTCAATCCCGCTGACCTGCTTGCGGGAGATGAATTAATTCCCTGTGTGGGCTGTGAACTGGAGTGCGTTGTAGAAGAATGCCACCCGCTCATGGACTGGATGTACCAACTGGCAATTGTCGAACATACCGAAGAATAATATTTTTTTGACAATTTTGCTTTTTTCCGATGATTAACCGGACTTCTGAAATGCAGCAATGACACATCAGGTATCGTGGTTATTATGGACAAATACAGAACTTCATTGATCTTCCAGTGCCTTATATTCCTGATTCCCCTCAACGTTTACATGTGGGGCGACTGGGTGCTTGTCAATGTGCAATGGGCACTCTTCCGGTTCCAGCAGTCGGGTTACGGGGACAGCCTGATTCTTGGTTACAAGGACATCCTCTACATCTTTCTTGGCCAGAATACCGGCATATTCAACATAGCCGCAGCCGGATTATGGACAACAGGGACTATCCTTCTCCTCGTGGGCCTCATCATTACCCTATACGCCACGTATTATGGAGAAGAATTTTCACTGGTCAAAAAGGCATCGATGTTCACTATCGCCGCCGGGATCCTTTTCGGATTATCAGCCTTCTGTCGTTTTAACGGCGGTTTTGCCATTCCCATCGGGGTTCCCATCATTCTCATTATAGGGTGGTGGCTATACCAGGAAAATAATGATGAGGCTGAAGAAGATGGCGAAACAGAACCGGAAGATGAGGTAACGGAAGTAGCTGAATCCTGATCACTGCCGTCAGGTTAATTTTGAAAACATAGATATCCATCAGATATTAGTAG
>JBAXDE010000123.1:0-6271 GCA_037141115.1 Methanomicrobiales archaeon
CCCGCAAAACCCTCCGTTCCAAATCCCGCAGCCGCGCCCAATCGCAGGGTCTTCCCACCCCCCAATCCAGCCAATATACAGCCCCCGTTTGCAGCATACAAGCCATATTACTACGAATTTTTCCGCCCCTACCAATTACCTTTTTAATGTGAATTTTGCAACATTCAGATCAATACAATGATCAGCGAACTCATCGGACAACTGAAAACGCAGGTAAAGGAGGTCTTTGCAGCGCTCAGCGAAACAGCCGCTCCAGTGATCCGCTGGATCACCTCAGCCAGCTCAGTTGCAGCCTATGAAAAGTCGATCCTTGTAGCAGCCGATGGCAATGTACTGGACATGGGGAAACGCTACAGGAAAACGAGCGGCCACGCCCCCCTCTTCTCGCTCTTCACCTTCTTTAAAAATAGTCCGTAGACGCCAGTCCGGACTTCCGGGTTCTTCATCGTTGTTGTAATCCTCCCGAGGTTACCTGCCGCATCCGACCAGGCAGCCACCAGCAGGAACACGAGCCCCGACTCTCCCCGGACCGGCGTTATTAAGGATCAAGATTGACGAGCACCAGCGCCCGAAGGAATCGATGTTGAACAAAAAACAAAGCCGAAGTGAAAAAAATGAACAGCATACCCGCAGTGAACAGAATTACAGAAACAAACCAGGAACAGCAGGTGAACAACATTCTGAGAGAGAGGCAGGATACAACAGGAACCGGTCTCTCCGGTAACACAGAAATTGAGTGTGTGCGAGGAGAAGGTGCCGGACGGACTCCGGAAGAAGTCGCCACCAGCAGGAGCGTATCCGGCATTGCAGCAATGACAGGAGAGTGGGGGACATGACCGGCCAGCACCACGCAAACCGGGTCATTAATGAAGCAGCCCTCATCGCGCGTGAGCACCGCCTCTATGTAATGAAGGTCATAGGAGAGGGCAGTCCGGTCAATATCATGGCCAGCGATAAGGTAGGACAGACCTGCATCTGTGCGATCCGGTCAAGGGTACCCATCAATGATGCCCATGCGGTCATGGAAGATTATGGTCCCCGGATCGCAGCACTCTCGGATATCGACATTGGAACGCCCTGCAACCGCGAACTCTGGATCACCTCCCGGCCGCATGGCTGGATCTTTTACGAAGTAGTCCGGGGAAATATCGCCCGCATGGATGCTCCCTTCACCCCGCAGATCCGCTACACCTGGAACGGCTCGTTCATCGCAAGAAGCGCCGATCATCCGATCCGCTCATCAGCAACCCCGGAACCGTAGACCGGGGCTGCAAACAACCCGGTTCACACCCCCTGAAATGGGAGTATACCTCTGAAAAACCCAGATTACTATGTCAAAGGGCCCCGCGACAATAAGGAAAAACAAAAAAAAGAAGGCAACAGACATGGCAGATTTCTCACAGAAGACCAACATAAAAAGCGCAACCCGCAAGCTCGCAGAACCAATTGCCGATGTAGCGGCGTTCAACACGATCGTACAGTCAGTCATAACGAACAACCCGTTCGGGTGCATCTCATATATGATGTCGGGGGTAAACCACCAGCCCGTGGAAAAGAGCAGGGAAGCCTACACAGCAAAATTCATGTACCAGGATGAAGATGCCAACCGTATCGGCAGCGGATCAGAGAGTTACAACACGATCGCCGGCTTCACCGCCGGGATCGCAGCAGTAGTGGCCAACACCGCCAACAACACAGCGCACGGTGCCACCGCAGTCCACGATTTGGAAAAGGACACCTTCTCCGTGACCCTCAGGTGCCACGACCCCAACGCGGAGATGTACTTCGTGACCATCTCACGCCAGCAGGTGACCATCTCATCCTATGAGGATGACGCCATCCGGACCGTGATCGAGACCTGGGCGGACGGGGTAACTGCCTTAGCCTGAGGTGAGGGAAATGGACAACGAACTCATCCTCACGGGGGCCTTCCTCGGGGCGGGACTGCTCGCCTACGTGATCATCCCCGGGCTCCTGGTGATCTGGGACCGGGTCCTCGACCACATGGAAGACAGGGTACAAAAATAAGAACAAACGGCGGGGGAGAAATCCCCCGCTAAACGTATCTTTTCGATAAATTAATACGCGAAATAGTCAATTTCCGATTTTATGATCACAGGATCCCCTTCAATACATCAGGGAAAAATAACCAAAAATTGTTTTATTCCTGCCCTTCTTGCAGGCACATCCGGCGCACTCACCATCATGACATAAGTCAATGGGCAGACAAATCCCCTGTTACGTTAAACAGGGGATTTTAATGGTCCGGATACCCCGGAAATTATGCCCTTCTTCCCGCAGTCTTTCTCCCCTTGGAATCTTTCGTGGGAGTATGTTTGCGGAGCTGACTAAGAGGCACGGAAGTCCGCTGGCCTTCGGATTTTGATCTGCCTGAAGAACTCCGGGAAGCTGAGGGTTCGGCTTTGCCGATCCGGGCCGAGCTCTTCCGGGGGGCTGGTGCCCGGGTATCATCCCGGTTCCTGGCCGGGTACTTTGAAGACGACGGGGATTCGGATTTACCGGCCCGGGATGAACTGTTCCGGGGAGCAGAAGTCCGGGTATCATCCCGGCTTTTTGCCGGGTACTTTGAAGACGACGGAGATTCGGATTTACCGGCCCTGGAGGAACTGTTCCGGGGAGCGGAAGTCCGGGTATCATCGCGGCTTTTTGCCGGGTACTTTGAAGAGGAGGGGGATTCGGATTTGCCGGCCCGGGAAGAACTGTTCCGGGGGGCTGAGGTCCGGGTATCATCCCGTGATCGTGTTGACGGCTTCTCATTTTCCGGGTATTTTGGATGAGCGGGAAGTGACCGTTCCGTCCGGGCGGGAGGGGTCATCGGCTCAGGGTCCTCTGAAAATGCGGCCACCTTTTTGGTAATTCCCAACCGGGTCTTATATTTGGTCAGGTATTGCAGCAGTTTGAGAAAACCTTCGGTCTCTTCCCGGATATAGTGCTCAATCTTCTTGAAATCCTTCTTCTCGTACCATTTCTTCATATGACTCTCGTCAAATTTTTTCGGGGAGAAGGCATCGAGGCGGGCTCCGGTAAACCGGCCATCATTTAATAAAACGATGATGGACCAGAGATCAAAACGGGGCCGCTTGTAATAGAGATGGTGACTGGAAATCGCAGGCAGATCGTACTTCTTCACTTTTGCAAGGAACAACTCAAATTCGTAATCGAGATTCATCCCCACCGGAATAAAATGGGTAACCGGTAAATCCGGCTTGAAAAACTGGTTGTAGAACGTAGTAACGATACTTTGTTCGGAACTCTCCCATTCCTTGAGAATGGTCAACGCACCCAGTGGCTCCCCGGTAGTCAGATCAATCTTCTGGTATTGGATGGTGAGCAGGGTATCAACAGCGGGATCATGTTTCTCCCCCGCATTGTATCCTTCCATTGCGAAATAGTAGGCCGGCATAATCTGATCTAATAACATGAGAATGACATAAAATCCTTTGTGTGATTGCTCAGGCAAATTCAGGTACTTGAGAACGGTTCAATCAAAGGATCCCATTTTTTTTGCCCTCAGCCACACATGCCGGAATTTCTTTCCGCCAGGTTGACTGATCTGGAACCCCGGTCGATAAAAAAAAGAGGGTGGAACAGATCGCCCCGGGTTGATTGCCGGAACAATTTCTACCCGTGCAATCCATGTTGACGCTCCGATCAGGAAGAGCCAAATCCTACGGGTTTTCGCATCCATCACCGGAAAACCAGTCAACGAACGGAGTAGACATGCCTTCACGGGCGATACCGCAGAGACAGGAACCAGTGATTGTTCCGGAATCCGGAAAGCACTCCGGGAGCAGACCCGGCAGAATGAGCAGAACCTGCTGCACCTCGGCCGGAACAAGGAGCAGCTGAACCGCCGGCAACCGGACGGAACATAGCCCGGTTTTACTGGGGGGCAGCCTTAGTGGAATGCCAGCATCGCCGTGAGCATCAGGCCGATGACAATCGTCAGGCCAATGACAACCGGTGCCACTTTCCTGATGACCTCTCCTTCTATCCCGAGCTTGTCGATAACCGCAGCGGCATTAATGATCTTCGCCACCGCGATACCGGAAGCAACACCGCCCGCTACAGCGTGGGCTGCATAGACCTGCAGGAAATCAAGGGAGAGGACATCGGTGGATGTTTTCAGGATTCCATAGAACATCACGTTCGATGACGCCTCACTGCCGGAGATGAAAGATCCCAGCAGGCCTAAGGTAGGGCTGATCACCGGGAACGTGACCCCAAAGACGAGGGCCAGCGAGAGACCGATCACAGCATTCATATTATGGGCACCGGCCCCTTCAGCAAACATCAGGGTGTTGTTGATCACCGACTGGCCCGACCAGTCCATCACATACGCAATGGCAAAGAAGACCATTGCTGCAATCGTCGGGCTCCAGGCACGGTTCAGCCAGACCCGGAGGATGGTTAGCGCCTCGCCCCGGTTCCGGATGAGCAGGGGGGCGGACAGGATGGTACTGATCAGCACCCAGAAATAGGCCTGGTTGAGAAGCTTCAGGTCCACAACCTTGTTTGCCACCACGGGGACCTTCTGGATCCCTCCAAGAATATTGTACAGCCCCCCCTGGATGAACGGAATGCTGATGACAATCGCAAAGAAGACGAGCAGGCACCAGGGGAAGGCAGCCTTCCAGAGCGGCATTTCGGAACAGGGTGCGACGGGGGCAACAACCTCGGGAGTGGCTGAACAGGCCGTTGAACCCCTTCTCCGGCAGGCCCGGAGCAGGAAGAGCACGGCAATCGTAACAAGTCCGGAGAAGACCCCCACGAGACCGATGGCAGATACAGGCAGGAGGTTGACAAAGAGAATCGCAGAAAGCCCCAGAGTGAGCCCGGCGACAACGGCTGTTAAAAATCCTTTTTTCACACCCTCAATCCCGTCCGCAACCCAGAGCATTCCAAGAGCAATGCCCGTTGACATGACCGGGAGGTAGAGGGCGATATTGATACCAAGGGCCTTGGCATCGAGATTGAAGACCGATGCCGGCAGGGTGATCGGGACTGCGAGAAGCGAGAACGAAGTGAGAGGATCATACCCCAGGCAGGGGAGGGCCACAGCCGCTATGGGAGAGAACCCGAGCGCCAGCATAATAGGCGGGAGCATGGTGACCGGTGTTGCACCAATAGAGACGAGGAACGAACCGAAACCCACGTTCAGGATCATAATCTGTTCGTAGCGTTCTGCAGCAATCGACCGGATATACGCGGTAATACGGGTGATGGCACCGGTAACGTCCATCATCGTCACCTGGAGAATGGTTAAAAACACCATCAGCGATATGCCAAACGACGAGAGAACACCATTCCACGAAGCATACAGCGCAACGGAGGGACTGGTCTGGAAGAAGAGGATGGCAATAACAACCGTCATCAGCCAGCCGGTTATTCCCATCAGCGTCCCGGACAGCCTCAGAAAGACAAGCCCGGAGAATATAACAAGAATTGGCAGGATAGCAAGAAAAAACTGAAGTGCAAGATCCATGTAAGATTACCATCCGGGATACAGAGCATGAAGGTCTGTCACGGACTTGTATAACCATATCGGTTTTGCGCCGGATATACCGTATCGTACAGTCCGGACGACTATCCGGGCACAGGGACCCGGGTTCGCCTTAAAAAGAACCGGGATTCGTTTGGATTTTTAGTAAAGAGCAGCAGGAGAGACCGTGTGCAACCATACGTCAGGGAGACCGCCAACCATGATATCCCGACCTGGGCATCCGGAACAACACCGGTTCAAGGACACTATTGAATCGTCACAATGCCAGTACAATTCATCCCCGCGATACGATCCTCAAACCTGATTTTGCCAACACAACTTTATTTTCATTAACACAAATCAACATGAGTAAATAAACCGATATTGGCCCCAATTTTATAAATCGGGCAATTTAGAGTGCAATTTCGCCGATTTGATTTCGAAACCTTTTAATTTAGATCTCACCAAATTTACACTAACCACAAAGAGTTTAACTCGATGTTGGTGGCATTGCATTTTGAATACTCTCGTTATTCGCACGAGGGGTGGAGGCTAAATGGAAAATATTGTATTTGGCATTGGAATTACTGCATTGACAGGAGCTCTTGCCACTGTAGCCGGTTCTGCGGAAGATACTGAATCCAACATCGGATCACAAGGTGACCCGAACTCACAGGTTCAGCTCGCACCGCAGATGGGATTCCTGCACCGCATCTTCAACAAGGCGGTCGCTGGTGAACCCCCGGCATACGGTCTCTGGTGTGCACT
>JBAXDE010000124.1:0-6240 GCA_037141115.1 Methanomicrobiales archaeon
CATGTCAACCGAAAGCGGTTTAGATCGGGGTGGTGGGCTTAACCGATGACACATGGACAAAGATATGATCGAAACTTGCCGGTTCAAACGGGAGTTCAAAGATATCCCCCTGCCGGAAGGTTACATTCCTAATCCCTTCCTGGCGTATCCTCTCCTCAGCCCGTTGTAGGGAGTCCGAAGAAATATCGAGCGATGTGATCAGGGCACCGGGGCTGTTCCTTGCAAGGATGACGGTCTGGGCGCCAATCCCGCAGCCGGCCTCAAGCACCCGGGAACCGGCAGGATAGCGGGTGTCATCATGCAGGAGTTCTGTGAGGGTCCGGGCCTGGTCGGAGAGCCGCTCTGACTCGCGTGCTGAATAGCCGTGGACATAGGAATGGTGTGCCATAAAGAAACCTGACAAAGCCGCAATAACCTGCAGAAACACTGCTTTACTAGTGAACGTTTTTGTCAGTCACCGTACAAAAAAGTGCTGTTACTCCGGGCAGACAGATGACCAATGTCGGGTTTTTGAAAATACGATCAGATCTGGCCAGAAATCAGGGACAGATGATAATGAAAAGAAAAAGGCCGGGGCCGAGATTCGAACCCGGGTCGGAGGATCCACAATCCTCTAGGATGACCAACTACCCCACCCCGGCAATTTGCCCTTTTATATTTGCACTTCGCTTTGATTAATCTATCCCTATTGATCCCTCGGAGTCGTCCTCTGGGACGGACCCCGGCACCGGCCCGGGTTTTTATCCCGGGGGATTTGTCATCCACACGCTTCGTGCATCATGGTGACTATTAATAGGGTCGGGAATCCATTACATATCAGGTGGCTCTGAACGGTATTCCTTAACAGTGTGGCGTAAAACGCACCACGCGTATTACAGGAAGCGGGAACTTTTTTTATTCCCGTACAGAGCTGAAAGAGACAAAATTCAGGTGACGGCATATGGCGGGAAACCCAAAGATAAGAACGCCGATTGTCTGCGTTATGGGGCACGTGGATCATGGCAAGACCTCGCTCCTTGACCGGATACGAGGCTCATCGGTCGTGAGCTCAGAGGTAGGCGCGATCACCCAGCACATCGGAGCAACGATCGTTCCCATCGAGGCGATCCGCGCCCTGAGCGGAACAATGGGAAAGATGCCGGTAAATATTCCCGGCCTGCTGTTCATCGACACGCCCGGACATCACGCTTTCACTACGCTCCGCGCCCGGGGCGGTGCGCTTGCGGATATGGCCATCCTTGTCGTTGACATCAACCAGGGATTCCAACCGCAGACGATCGAAGCGCTCCAGATACTGCGGGCCTGCAAGACCCCGTTTGTGGTGGCTGCAACCAAGATCGATCGCATCCACGGATGGAGGACATTTGAGAACGAGTCGTTCCTCTCATCCTTTGCCAAGCAGAACGAGCGGGTGCAGGGTATGGTAGAGAACAAGACCTACGAGATCGTAGGCAAACTCTCAGAACTGGAGTTCTCCGCGGACCGGTTCGATCGCGTCTCGGATTTCCAGCGCAACCTTGCAATCGTTCCTCTCAGCGCTCACACGGGCGAAGGAATCTGCGACCTGCTGATGATCATGATAGGTCTTGCCCAGCGCTACATGGGAGATGCCCTCGCCCTTGAAGTTGAAGGCCCGGGTGCCGGCACCGTGCTTGAAGTGAAAGAAGAGCGCGGACTGGGAACCACGCTGGACGTGATCCTGTATGACGGGACGCTCTCGATTGGCGATGAGATCGCGGTCGCAACGCAGGGCGATGTGATCTTTACCAAGGTACGGTCGCTCTTAAAACCCCGGCCCATGAAGGAGATCTTAGTCGAGGACCGGTTCGAGCGCGAGAAGACCGTAGTCGCAGCCGCGGGAGTAAAAGTCACTGCACCCGATCTGGAGGGAGTGATTGCAGGCTCTCCGTTCTTTGTCGTCCGGGGCAACCGTGACGAGATCGAGGCAAAGATCAAAAAGGAGATGACCGAGATCCACGTCAACCTTGCTGAAGAGGGAATCGTGATCAAGGCAGACACCATCGGTGCGCTCGAAGCCATCTGCAAAGAACTCGATGGAAAAGGTATTGGTGTGATGCGGGCGGAAGTCGGACCGGTGAGCCGGCACGATCTGATCGAGACCGAGACCATCAAAAATCCAATCTACCGCGTCCTGCTCTCATTCAACACACCCCTGCTTCCTGATGTAGCAGAGAGTCTTAAGGATCCGTCGTATTACCGGATTACTCAGGTAAAAGTCTTTGAAGGCCGGGTCATCTACCAGCTCATTGACGAGTATGTTGCATGGCGGGACGAACAGAAACGTCTCTTAGACAAGCAGCGGTTCGAACACGTAGTCATGCCGGCAAAGATCCGCCTCATGCCGGACTGTGTATTCCGGCAGAGCAACCCGGCCGTTGTCGGAGTACGGGTGCTTGGAGGAAAACTGCGCAGTGACGTCAACCTGATCATGCTGGACGGCAAGAAAGTCGGCCACCTCAAGTGTATGCAGCTCCGCCAGGAGAACATCCGGGAAGCAGATGCCGGGCTCGAAGTTGCGATCTCAATTGAGGGAGCCACGATCGGGAGGCAGTTGAACGTGGGAGATGACCTCTTTGTGGATGTTCCCGAGCGTCATGTAAAAGTGCTCGAAAAGGAGATGCTCAAGTCCTTAAATGCGAGCACGCAGGAAATCCTGGAAGAGTACACGACGATGAGAAGGAAAACCGAACCCTTCTGGGCAAAGTAAAATTTTTACAGCCCCGGATGACACGAGGGTTTAATAGCGTACCAGTATAATAAATTGGGTACTTCTCATGTGTAGGCTATCGAGCCGGCAGTTCGAGACGTGAAAAGATCCTGATATCAGGTTTTTTTCCAGAAAAAACCAATAAGGAGAGATTTGAATGGTGGACTTAAAAGTCGTAGTATCAGACCCCAAGACCGGTCGCGCCTACAATGTCGACGCCACGGGTGGCGCGGCAGGGTCGATCGTTGGCAAGCGTATTGGCGATGAAATAGATGCAGCCCCAATCGGGCTTGCAGGATACACAATCAAGATCACCGGTGCATCGGACAAGACCGGTATCCCCGCAAAGAAGGGAATCCCCGGCGCAGGACGCAGAAACCTGCTCCTTGCAGGCGGAATCGGTTTCCACCCCACGATGGACGGAGAACGCAGGAGAAAGACTGTCCGGTCCAGTGAGATCACCCAGGAATTCGTCCAGATCAATGCCAGCGTGATCACCTATGGAGAGAAAACTCTCGATGAGCTCTTCCCGAAGATCGAAGGGGAGAAGGCTGAAAAGGCCGCAGCAAAAGCACGCGGCAAGAGATAAGATACCCAATCTTTTTTTAAGATTTTATCAGACCTTTAAAAAAAAGGATTATACCTGAGAACTGACACTCACTTCGCCATAGGCAGAAGAGTTCTTGGCAAATTTGAGGGCTTTTCCATCCTTGTAGATCTCAACGGTAATGTCGTGGCGGGTGGAACTGTCTTCCTTGCGGAAGGTTGCTGTTACTGCACCGGTTGTTGCATTGAGCGGGAACATCCGGTCGCCGGAATCCTTAACCTTCAGCGCCTCCCCGTTTATTCCATAGGTCCCGGAAAAACTCCCGATATAGCTCACCCGGACATACGATCCGGTACTGGAGACGGTTGCAGTGGGAACTTCTTTGATCGATTCCGCTTTTATACCGGTCACTATGGCAGTCACTGAAGGTACTGAAGAACCCGAAGATGCCTGTGTAGCCTGCGTTACCGGTGCAGAGGTACTTTGCACAGATGGTGCAGACCCGCCGGTATTCCCGCTGCCCATAAAAAAAACGATCCCGATAACCACAACTGCGATAACTCCCACAACTGCTGCAACTGACACCCATGGTTTATCCCACGGGTCGTTTCTTCGCCTCATAAAATAACTCCGTATATCATTGAAGATACGTTTTGAATAAATGGGCGAAATACTTTGTGCTCTGAACAGGGGTGATTTCGGGCAGGTGCTTAAAAAACGGGGAATTTGCCGGAATCAGCCTTTGTTCAGGCTCTGCCTGAGTGATTCGGATAAATCTTCAAAGGGAACATTATATTTTTTTGCAAGAAGGACAACCGCCGCCGGAGGCAGGAGGTGACCGTCAAATCCATCCCGTATGGTCTTGTTCATCTCGGCAACGATATCGATCTCCTGAATATTTTTGGCCTTTGCAATACGCCCGATAAGTTCCTGGGCCGGATCATTGCGTTCGAAAATTGCGGAGGTCGGCTTGAATCCAATCGGTATTGTTATGGCTGCAAGATCGAAACGGGGGGTAAAGATCCCATTTTCAAGGGCCAGGAAACCATCTTCCTCTGCACGGCGCAGGAGCTGGTTTGCCTGATCTGTGCTCATCCATTTCCGGTCGAGCGCATAATAGTAGACCAGCTCATTTTTCCGCATTCCCGACTTGCGGGTGTGCTTGAACGGTGCTGCAACCGTAATCGGGAGGGTCACTTGTCAGTTCCCAGGAGAATATTTTTCATATCCAGTGCATCCAGTCCTTCAGCGCTTCCTTCCTTTGCTATATCGATGTCCGTTCGGGACACCTGATCGGTGAGACGAAGGTAGAAGACGTCGTTTGCTATGGGAACTTTTCCCCCGCCGCGCAGGGCAAGGGCAAGAACAGAACATTTTAGATCGACAGCTTCGGTAATAACTCCGGGGCGCAGGACATCCGGTGTGATCTCGCCAAATGTTGCCCGGTCGAGAGCGATCTCCACCCGGGTCTTGACCCGGACCAGCTCTTTCTTTTGCGTATCGGCAGTTGTCTTGGTCGTTTCCTGACCATCCATATCGGCAATATACCTGAGCGTTTCATTAAAAGGCATCCCCATCGCAAATGAGAGGTCAACCCTCTGGGGGAAACGATAACAGATCCTTCGCATAGCTAAAGTATGAACATCAGAAAGAAAAAAGATTGCTGGTCTGATATTGATTTATGCGAGCAGTACAGCGTTGATAACGCCATCCTGACCCGGGCGGCTCATGATGCGGGAATGTCCGAGTTCAGTTTTGATAACTGCGCCCTTGGTGAGGAGATTTCTCCGGACAAAGTTCGGGTTTGCAGTGTTCTTCTCGACCGTCTGGATCTTCACTTTTTTGGTTTGGCCATTATTCAGGTCAGTCACATTTGCAAAAGATGCCTTAAGTGCCCGGACCTTGTCATTTCCGCCATAGGTTCGGATGATCTTCCGGCGGTCTTCCCCAATATGGGTATCTGCCGGTGCAAGACCGATTTCTGCTCTTCGCTTCATCTGTGCCGGACGGCGCCTGCCACCGGTTACCTTACGTACTGATTCTCCCTGCCACTGCATGGTGTCACTCTCTATAAAATCTTCACGGAATAGACTTCCTCAAAGATGGTGCTCTATATATTCCCTTCGGAATTATTTATAGTATTTCCCGATTGAACTTTTTTTGTAGCCAGACTTTTTCTGCTGTCAGCCACTTTGAAGGGGGAACAATTTTCCCGGATTTTTCCGCTACCAGAATTTGTGAAAAACCGTATAATTTATTTAAGGATACTATCAAGTAAGGCTGCCACGCCATCGCCGGTTTTCAAGTTTGTCCTGAACACGGGCATCGATGGATTGTACCGCTTGATATCCGATTGCATCCTGTCCAGGTTTGCCCCAACGAGCGGTGCAAGATCGACTTTGTTGATCACGCCAATCGTGCAGTTTCGGAACATCATCGGGTGCTTGTTCACCACATCGTCTCCTTCTGTGGAACTCACTACAACGATCCGTTTCTCAGCACCGAGCCGGAAATCCGTGGGGCAGACCATGTTACCCACATTCTCAATGAAGAGCACATCGATATCATCGAGAGGGAGGTGGGTGATTGCGTGTTCAACCAGATGGGCATCGAGATGACATTCCTTGCCGGTATTTGCATTGAATGCAGGTATTCCCAGTGCAACAATCCGCTTAAAGTCATCGTCTCCGTATACGTCACCTGCAATTGCACCGGCCCTTAAACCTTTTTTATTAAGCAGAGGGACAAGGCGTTCGATGAGCGCAGTCTTTCCCGAACCGATTGCCCCAAGGAGATCAAACGCCCGAACCCCGTGTGCCTTTAAGTGCTGTGCATTCTGACTGGCCAGAGTGTTGTTGACGTCGTACACATCCTTCTCAATCCTGACGTCGATATGATGCATGGTACAAAGTGGGAGCGTACACTGTTTATACCTTGACCCACAAACCCTCCTGCAATGGTGGAA
>JBAXDE010000125.1:0-6138 GCA_037141115.1 Methanomicrobiales archaeon
GGGTGGATCAATTTCGGATTGGCGCTCTGGATCATTTTTGAGTTGGCGAAAACAAGATCGAGCTTAGCAAGGAAAAACTCAAGGCAGAGCCCAAGAAGTTCAGTTTCGCATCACTTTTTAAAGTGATCACTTCCGAGCAGGAGGTGTATGATCCAAAAAAGCACGGGCCGCTCGTGGATCTCAGTTTCCAGCAAAAACCGGGTCTTGAAGAGATGGAGATGTATCCGGTCAATGAGCCCTTTGCTTACATCCGGATTACGTACGATCATTCAACCCATGAGTACACCTATAATGTGCTTGAACCGATCCTCACCGAACCTGAAAAAGATCTGTTAGTCGAGCTTAAAGAGCGTCTTTTTGATACGCTCGATATCAATACAAAAGACCTCTCCAAAGAGGAAGCCCGACGCAAACTCCGGCTTTCTGCCGATGATATAATGGTAGATTTCGGGATCAAACTCGCCCCGGAACAGCGTGAGAAGATTCACTATAACATGTATAAGGACTTTTTAGGGGATGGTCTGATCGACCCCATTATGCATGATAAATATATTGAGGATATCTCATGCGATGGGGTCAATGTTCCCCTGTTTGCGTTTCATGCCAGTTATGAATCTATGAAGACAACGATCTCCTATTCGAATGCCGTTGAACTCGATTCTTTTGTTACCAAACTGGCACAGCGGGCTGGGAAGTATATCTCAATTGCCGAGCCGATCCTGGATGCGACCATGCAGGATGGTTCCCGTATCCAGATGACTCTGGGTCAGGAAGTTACTGCCCATGGTTCAACGTTCACCATCCGTAAGTTCAAGGATGAACCTATCACCCCCACCGATCTCATTGAATGGGGAACTTTTTCGCCGCTAGCTATTGCCTATATCTGGCTCTGTGTCGAGAACGGTAAATCTGCCATATTTGCCGGTGGAACTGCATCAGGTAAGACCACAGCCCTTAACGCCATTTCACTGTTTATTCCCCCCATGTCAAAGATCGTCACGCTGGAAGATACCCGTGAAGTGAAACTGCCCCACCCGAACTGGATCCCCAGCGTTACCCGGGATTCGTTTGATACTGCGGGGAGGGGTGAGATCAACATGTATGAACTGCTTCGGGCTGCAATGCGACAACGGCCTGAATACATCATTGTCGGTGAGGTTCGTGGCAAGGAATGCCAGACGCTCTTCCAGGCTATGAGTACCGGCCACATTACGTATTCCACAACGCACGCAGATTCCGTGGCCAGTGTCGTGCACCGTATCGAAAATCCCCCCATGGATGTGCCGCGAAACATGTTGTCTGCTCTTGATTTCATTGCAATTCAGGTCAAGGCGCGCGTGGGAGGAAAACGAATCCGCCGGAACAAGCAGATCGTTGAGATTCTTGATATCGATCCGAGGACCAACGAGCTCATCACTAACGAGGTCTTCAAGTGGCGTTCAGCAACTGACGAGCACTCCTACTCCGGGAAATCCTATCTTCTTGAAGAAATTATGGAAGCAAAAGGATGGAGTGAGACCCGGATGCGCGAAGAGCTCAAGCGACGCCAGGAAGTGCTGGAATGGATGAGGATCAAGAAGATCCGGCACTACAAGGATGTGGCAAAAGTCCTGATATCATATCACCGGGATCCTGAAGCGGTCATCGAGAAAGTAAGGAAGGATCTCTATGAATAGTTATGAACGGTTCTGCTTCAACCTGATTGGCACACATATGAAGGCCCGGCGCGAGGAGTATTCACAATTGAGAAGTGACCTGATATCAGCCCGGTTCAAAACCTCATTTGAAGCGTATCTTTCTACTGCTTTTGTCAGCTCCGTTATTGTCGGGTTCAGTGCAGCGATAGTTATAGGCCTCTTTACCTGGGTGTTAAAATTACCCACTCTCATCAAGTACAAGGGTGCCGTACCCGGCCCGCTGATTCCCCTGGCTGCTCACACACTTCTTCTTGGAACAATCGGGATCACGATCTTCTCCCTTCTGGTATTCGGGGGGCTTACCTATGTGGCGTTCATTATGTACCCGGGCCTCGAGGCGGGGAACCGTCAACGGAATATCGATGCCACGTTGCCGTATGCGATCAATTATGTCACTTCAATGTCTACTGCCGGGATCACTCCTGCCGAGGTATTCCGCTTGTTGGGGGACAGCCCCCTCTATGGCCAGAGTTCAGTAGAAGCGCGGTATGTGGCCCGGGAGATCGACATTTTCGGGCGGGATCTGATCGATGCGCTCCGGCTGGTGTCTGCTACTACCCCGAGTAAACGGATGAAGGAGTTCCTGCAGGGTTCAATGGCGAGTATTTCGAGCGGGGGTAACCTGACACAATATTTCCGGACAAAATCTGACCAGTACGCGCTTGAGAACCGTCAGACGCAGAAACTTTTTTTGGATACGCTGGGTCTGATCTCCGAATCGTATGTTACAGCCATGGTTGCGGGCACGCTCTTCTTGATTATTCTGCAGTCTATCATGTCGGTGCTTTCCGGAGATAACAAACCGATGTTCCTGTATGCAATTGTCTATATCATGATCCCCCTGGGAAGTATTGCGTTTGTGATTATGATCAGTTCCATGACTCCGGAGTCCTGATATGGATCTCAAAGATGGTATTTCGGATTCCGGAGAACCTGGCCTCGATACCCCTTCACCTGTTAAACCGGGCGAACCCGGAGCCGTTAAGGCTGGGATAATGGATCGCTTCAAAAACCTCCTGCATCGTGGCCCGGATTCCGCTCCGGGAATCAAAGCTGCAGAGATGAGTTCAGTTGAGGCAGAATTCCAGGAGATAACCCAGAAATTGGACCATGAACGCCAGAGTCGTGAGGGTTTTGGCAGATTCCTCAAGCATCCGCTTCAGGTACTCACGGAGAGACCGGAAAATATCCTTATCGTCTGTATTCCACTTGCTTTGATAGTCTTCATTGGTGGTTTTATTTACTGTGTGAGGGCTTATGGTATGCAGGTTCTCACAAAATCCACGATTGTGGATGATTTTGCCGTACTTGCAGTACTCATAGCGATCGTTCCTCTTGCGGTCCTGGATCTTAAGGAACAATGGCGGATCTCAAGCCTGGAAAATGGTCTCCCTAATTTTTTCCGGGATCTTGCCGGTATGAATGATTCCGGTATGACGCTGCCCAATGCTGTGCACCTTGTGGCAGCTGCAGAATATGGGTCCCTTACACCACACATTCGAAAACTCGATAATGAGATGTCCTGGGGTGTTGGTTTTGTCGAGGCACTCTACCGGTTCGGAAAAAGCCTGGGAACTCCCATGGCAGACCGGAGTGTCGACCTGATTGCAAAAGCAAGCAAGGCAGGTGGGGATGTAAGTGAAGTACTGCGTGCGGCAGCGAAAGATACCTATGAAGTGGTCAACCTCCAGCAGGAACGCAGTAATAATATGCTGATTTATGTCGTTATTGTGCTCGTCTCATTTGCCGTATTCCTTTTCGTTATCGCGATCCTTGTTACATCATTTCTTACAACTATGGCAACTGCCGGCGCTACTGCTGTTGCATCCGGAGCAAAAGGATTCGGGGGGATTATAGATATTTTTGTGTATAAGCGGCTCTTCTCGCATGCTGCATTATTACAGGGATTTTTCTCCGGGCTTGTTGCCGGCCAGATGGGTGAAGCCCGCTTTATTTCCGGCCTGAAATATTCGGCACTGATGGTAGTGATAGCATGGATTACGTTCCGGTTCTTCATGTAGTTTTTTTTTAAAAACCAGGCCTATCATTAACAATCCCGTTTTTGTTCTATTTTCCGCATTTGTGGGAAAACGAATCTTTAAAAAAATCCGCATGAAGTCAACGACTTCGCACCAGAGCAATGAAAAATGTGCAGTAAAAAAACAATTTCCATCTGCCTGTTCAATGGTCAGAAGATTTCAGAATTCAATCGGGAATTGGAGTCCCTTTTTCAATCTTCTCTCCTTGTGGCCCAACGGCGACTGTCTGTTTTCTTGAAAAATATTGGAGCTATCGCTTCAGAGAAGATGTACATAATTACTAAAAAAAAAGAAAAAGATCAGGAAATATTTTCCGTGCTGTACCCTTTCAAAGAGAGAAGCTCTTTGACCCGGTCACGGTGGTTTCCCTGAAGTTCAATTGAGTTACCCTTGACTGTTCCACCGCAGGCAAGTTTTCCTTTCATGTATTTTGAAAGATCTTCAAGATCGATATCAGTTGGATCAAGTCCTTCAATAACGGTCACTTCTTTTCCATAGCGCCGTTTGTTCACTTTGACATTGATCCTTTGCTGTTCTTTTGCTACCTCTTCACAGATACAGAGTTCTTTAGGTAGTCCACACGTCGGGCAAATCCCACCAATCATTACATGTATTTTTACGTTTCTGGTTATTTATTACTTGGCATTGCCGGAAATGTGTCGGATGGTCAGTATTTTTTTTAAAAAACCATTTTTCTGATTGATTATCATCCCCAATCGGTAAAAAATGCATGTATTTTTATGACCTGTGTATGCAAAGTACTCTTTAGGAAATGTCGTTGTTTGTAATGGGATCTGCTTCCCATGTGGGAAAGAGTGTAACCGTTGCTGCCATCTGCCGGTGCATAGTGAGACGCGGGTTTACGGTAGCCCCTTTTAAATCTCAGAACATGAGCCTGAACTCGTATGTGACTCCTGATGGCGGTGAGATTGGTATGGCACAGGCAATGCAGGCGATTGCGGCCCGACTGGTGCCAAGTACTGATATGAACCCGGTGCTTCTCAAACCAAAAGGCGATTGTGTATCTCAGGTGGTGGTCAACGGGCGCCCGTACAAAGATGTCGCGATCACGGAATACTATAAAGAGACCCCCTGGCTTCTCGATAAAGCGCTTGAATCCTATCACCGGTTGAAATCCACGTTTGGCGAGGTAGTGATCGAAGGTGCGGGAGGTGCAGCGGAGCTGAATCTTTATGATCGGGATATTGCCAATACCCTGCTGGCAAAAAACCTCCGGATTCCGATTATCCTTGTTGCAGATATCGAGCGGGGAGGCGTATTTGCCCAGGTGTACGGGACCTTCCAGCTCCTGCCCGAAGAGCTCAAACCCCTGGTAAAGGGAATTATTATCAACAAGTTCCGGGGCGACCCCACCATTTTTGAGCCCGGAGTAACGATGATTGAAGAGTTGACTGGCATACCGGTGCTGGGGGTTGTCCCGTACTTCAACCTGCCCCTGCCCAGTGAGGATTCGCTCTCGATAGGTGACAAGAAAGCCGGGACGAAAGGAGTGCGGATTGCAGTGATCCGGCTCCCCCGTATCTCAAATTTCACTGATTTTGAGCTGCTGGAATGTCACGCCGCAGTTGACTATGTAATTCCTGGTTCATCTCTTGCCGGGTATGACTGCATCATAATCCCCGGCACAAAAAATACAATCGAAGATCTTGCGGAGATTGTCCGGACGGGTATGGATTGCGAGATACAGATGGCCCGGAAGCGGGGTGTGCCGGTGATTGGGATCTGCGGAGGATATCAGATGCTGGGCCGGAAACTAGTCGATGCCGGTTTTGAGTCGATTGCGGGAACCTATGACGGACTTGGGATGCTGGACGGGACAACTCACTTTGCTTCTTATGACAAGACTACCACTCAGGTTACCCGTACAGCTTGCGCTGTTCCCCCGATACTTTCTTCAATAGGTGATATCACAGGTTATGAGATCCATATGGGAATGACCGAACCCGGCTGCGACAGGGAAGCTTTTCACGGGGACGGCCGGGTGAGTGATGACGGGCTGGTATTTGGCACGTACCTGCATGGGCTGTTCCAGAACCCGTCTGCGGCAAATGCGCTTCTTTCGTTCCTGTATGCAAAAAAAGGAATACCTTTTGTACCCATACCCCTCCATACAGAAGATCCCTATGAGGTGCTGGCTGACCTGTTCGAAAGGCATGTCGATATGGATGCGGTTCAGGCAATGCTCACTTCGTGAAGGGCACTAAAAAAATTCAACTGATAATATTGGTGATGCTGTGAAATCCGCCACTCTGCCGGTCAGCACATTTCACGGCCTCTGCCTTGGTGAAATCCACTTTTTCTGTAACCCGGCATTTTGTGCAGTATGCCAGAGCCGGGGATGTAATGAACCTCTCCCTGACTTTGAACTCCCGGCTATGAAT
>JBAXDE010000126.1:0-6120 GCA_037141115.1 Methanomicrobiales archaeon
TTATTAAAAAGGTTGAACGGATAGTAGTCCGGTCTTAACCTGACATGAGTGCTTCGCCAGTGCTACAGTAAATGGTGACTTCATCGCAGAGAGGTTCAGTACTGCGGGTATCCCAAATTATATGAGATGAAACAGCCAGAAGAACAGTATATGCCCGGCACAAAAACCTTACTTATTGTCGATAATACCAACAGCGGGGTATTGCAACCTCTCAAGGATTTCTCCTCAGGTAAAACAGCAGTTTCGGCAGCGGGTTCCCGCACAATCAGTTCACTCACCAACAGCCCACTGGGGATAAAGAAGGAATGGAAACGATTCTTAAAGGATCTTGATATCCCGTCACGCACCCTGGAAAAGGGAGAGTTCACCTCAGAGTTCCGATCTGTGGTCTCAACGATGACCTTTCCGGTCGTACTGGTCCAGAAAGGAACCGAACTGTCAGTTCTTATCAATACAGAAGAACTCAGCCAGTGCAGGGATCTCAGTGACCTCATACTCCTGCTGAGACAACGGCTCTTATTCGAATAACCCGCTCACGTTATGGGCAAAAGAAATTTTGAATGCGGCGTAGTTTCAGAGCATTTACGTGCAGGGTTTATTAAAAACGGGCGCTGGATGCATAACCGGAACGAACCGGTAGACAAAATTCCCTTCACGTGCTCCCAATTTTTAGGAAGAACACCTTCACCGGATACAATTCCTCTCTCATTTCGCCCCGGGAAAATTTACACGGATCCACCAGGCACGACACCACGGAATGGTAACTGTCCGGACTGAAGAGAAAATACGGTATGGATTGATTTTTTAGGGATCCGAAAAAGCCGGACTACCAAAAAAATGCCGGTGAGTCTATTAAGTTATGATAGTTCCATCAAGACGGTAGCTCTGTGTGCATTCTCCATCCAGAATCATCTCAAAGGTACTCGACTGCCCGACATCCATGCTCCCAATGAAAACGGATCGTGAATCGCGAATGGTTCCTGTGGGTATACTGACAAGGTTGAGGTTCAGGACCACCTTATCACCCGTGATATTTCCCGCATTGAATGCATACCCGGAAATTTTCTCATGGCATCCAAGACCGACCGACCAGTCTTCATGATATTCATAGTGGGCCCGGATCGTATCCCGTACAGCCTCTTTACCAATAGGAGGTGTTGTAGTGCATCCCGCAAGCACAACCGCTGCAATGACAAGGAGTAAAAGAATTGCTGTTTTGTTCATAGTTCATTTTCCTTTTTGTTCTGTCGTGTGATCTGGTTATCCTGTTTCGCTATTTGATATTACTGGTCTTTGCAACCGGACCGGCAATGCACCAGGAATTTACAGCACCAGATTCCAGCCACGAAGTGATAGTAACGGGATTTTGTGTCCGGCACTGTAAGAAGATTGCACCGTCTTTGGTTCCGAACCAATTGTGGCAATGGTTTTTACATAGAGAACATAAAAAAATGTTTCAGGACGATACATTTGGAACAGCGAGGGTATTATCTGCTATTAAAAAAAGGAAGACCGGAAGGGATTTCAGGATTTTTTTATAAACATCCCTTATGTCTTCGCACGATCTGTCTTCTCTTCCTCGGCCGCATAAATGAGAGGTGCCTGATCACTCTGGCCCGAGGAGTTCTTCCGGTTCCGGCCGTATCCCCCGGAGGAGTCAATATGTTTTGCTTCCCCGTAACGAGGCTCCAGTTTCATAGTACCATCGGTCTGCATGATCCTGACCATATCGGGTTCTGCAGGAGCGACCGGGAGATCCGGCTGACGGGCCGTCCGGGCCCTGATTACGGTGCTGCCATCGGCGGCTGTGGAAGGAGATGCCGGAGGGTAATCCGTTATTGCAGATGATGTATCCCGCACAACCAGTCCACGCTTGAGATCCTGGCGGCTCTGTTCCTCATGCTCGCGGGACATTGCCATAGCTACGGCCTTGAAATCGAGCAATTCAGCGAGCAGGCCCCTGACCAGTGCTTCCATATTCACCAGTTTCCGTTCAAGTGCTGCAATCCTTAACTCCGCTTCCCCGGTCTCCAAAGTGTCCATAACAGTAATCAGTATCTCCTGTGGATAGGCAGCATACCCGAAAGATCGAATCCTTGCATCAGATTGCGCATACAGAATACTACAGATGGTCGCTGACCTATTAAAGTGAAGTGTAGGTTTTTTGCGGTCACTCTATTTTAACAAGAGAATAAAAATATTGATTTAAACCGGGATGGAGACAACCACGAGAAAGGACTCCACGATTTTTCCATATATTGGATAGTGGATCTCCCCCATTTCAAAAATCGCTCCCTTATTTTTTGCCCCGTTGCATACTTTTTTGAGCAGACGGAGTACTATTACAAATATCGGACTGGAATTTTCGAACAAAAAAAAGGGAGACACCACCATCATGAATTTTAACAATTTCACCATCAAATCACAAGAAGCTGTAGAGAAGGCAACGGAGATTGCAACAGCAAAACAGAACCAGGCAATCGAGGGTTCACATATACTCAAAGGTATGCTGAGGGTTGACGATAATGTCATCCCGTACCTCCTCAAAAAACTGAATGTGAACCTTGATCTTTTCATTCCTGCACTCGACATTATTCTCGATTCATATCAACAAGTCACGGGCGGGGATCATTTCCTCTCAGGTGATGCTACAAAAGCCCTGCAGAAAGCCGTTGCACTCTCCCAGGATGCCCGGGATGAATTCGTCACTTTAGAGCACCTGCTCTTAGGAATTCTCCTGGGAAACGACAGCACCTCGCGGCTGCTCAAGGAAAACGGGGTTACTGATAAAGATCTCCGGACTGCGATTAATCAGTTGCGGAAAGGCTCGACCGTAAAAAGCCAGGATGCAGAAGAGACCTACAATTCCCTGGAAACCTATGCCCGGAACCTCAATGATCTTGCCCGTGACGGAAAACTTGATCCGGTAATTGGCCGCGATGAAGAGATCCGCAGGGTTTTGCAGATCCTCTCCCGGAGAACCAAGAACAACCCGATCCTCATCGGTGAACCCGGCGTGGGAAAGACTGCCATTGCCGAAGGTCTCGCCCACCGGATCATTGACGGGGATGTGCCGGAGAACTTAAAGAATAAGCAGATATATTCCCTCGACATGGGGGCGCTTATCGCCGGTGCCAAGTTCAAGGGTGAGTTCGAGGAACGGCTAAAAAGTGTTGTCAAGGAAGTGATCTCTGCACAAGGGGAGATCATCCTGTTCATTGATGAGATTCATACCCTGGTCGGGGCCGGCGCCAGCGAGGGTGCAATGGATGCAGCAAATATCCTCAAACCCGCCCTATCCCGGGGAGAACTGCATGTCATTGGCGCAACAACCCTAAAAGAATTCCAGAAATATTTCGAGAAGGACAAGGCGCTCGAGCGGCGGTTCCAGCCGGTTATGGTCAATGAACCCGATACCCTTGATGCCATCTCAATCCTCCGGGGCATCAAGGAAAAATATGAGACCCATCACCATGTCCGGATAAAGGACGAGGCGATCATTGCTGCCGTGGAACTCTCGCAGCGCTATATCTCCGACCGGTTCTTACCCGACAAGGCAATTGACCTTATCGACGAGGCTGCATCAAAACTTCGGCTCGAGATCAACTCGAAACCCGAAGAACTTGATACGATCGAACGGAAAATCCAGCAGCTTGAGATCGAACGGGAAGCCATCAAGCGGGAGAAAGACCAGGGAAAGCTCAAGGGCTTAAACGAGGAGATCGGGAACCTGACCGAAGAACGAAACCAGTTAAAGGCTAAGTGGCAGTCGGAAAAAGACCTTGTTGAACAGATACAGTTGCGGAAAAATGAGATCGAGAACCTGAAGTTCGAGGCCGAAGGCTACCTCCGCAAGAGTGACCTTGGGAAGGTGGCTGAGATCCGCTATGGCCGGATCCCCGATACCGAGAAACTCATCGAGACGCTCAAAGGTAAACTGACCGTGCTGCAGAAGGACTCCGCGATGGTGAATGAGGAGGTGGATGCCGAAGAGATTGCTGCTGTAGTCTCGCGCTGGACCGGCATTCCTGTCAGCCGGATGCTGCAGAGCGAGAAGCAGAAACTCCTCACCCTTGAGACCGAACTCCACAAGCGTGTCGTCGGGCAGGATGAGGCAATTGGCGCAGTAGCGGACGCAATCCGCAGGAGCCGGGCCGGGCTGCAGGACACGAAACGCCCGATCGGTTCGTTCATCTTCCTCGGAACAACCGGTGTCGGAAAGACCGAACTGGCAAAGGCGCTTGCGGAGTTCCTCTTCAACAATGAAAACAGCATGGTGCGGATCGATATGTCGGAGTACCAGGAACGCCATACCGTGTCAAGGCTGGTCGGGGCTCCCCCGGGGTACGTGGGATACGAGGAGAGCGGCCAGCTGACCGAAGCGGTCCGGAGAAAACCCTATTCCGTGGTATTGCTCGACGAGATCGAGAAAGCCCACCCGGATGTCTTTAATATCCTGCTACAGGTGCTTGACGATGGCCGCCTGACCGACAACAAGGGCCGCACGGTGGATTTCAAGAATACCATCATCATCATGACCTCAAACATCGGTTCACCCATCATCCAGGAGAGCATGGAGCATGTTACCGACAAGGACCGGGATGAGGTATACGATCGCACACGCGAGCAGGTCTTCGAACTGCTCAAAAAGACCATCCGTCCCGAGTTCCTCAACCGGATCGATGAGATCATCATGTTCCGGCCACTCACCAGAGATGAGATCCAGACAGTGGTCGGACTCCAGCTGGGAAATGTCCAGAATATGCTGGGGAAGAGCGATATACGGCTTCACGCAACAAAGAAGGCAATAGAGTTCATCGCCACCCAGGGCTTTGACCCGCAGTTCGGTGCACGCCCGATCAAACGGGTGATCCAGAAGATGCTGTTAAATGAATTGTCAAAGATGATCCTGGAAGGAACGGTCAATAAAGAAAAGGAGATCGTTGTGGATGAGAAAGACGGAAAGCTGACGTTTGGGAACAGCTGATAACAGAATCTTTTTGTTGAAAAGGGAGAGTTAGTTTCTTTAAAAAAATTCCTCCATGGACCGGATAAGTGGGATGACTGAGAGTAAAACCGGGAAATTGCGGGGCGGAATCCACCACATGCTGAAGAAAGGGTCATCAGTCCCATCTTTCCCGGAATATTTCCGGCAGCAGAACGCAGTTTGGTAAAAAAGACGTTTGATAGTATTTTTCCGGTTTTCAAACGAACTACCCGTCACTGTTTAACCGGTATGCCCCACCGGGTACATGAATCTCGAACCTTGCACCAGAACCCGGTGCGCTGTTTTGAGTGATCGTTATGCAGGTAATGAGCAGGATCTCGTTGGAGAGAGATTTCCCCAAGACCCGTATGTTTCCCAGATCCCTGCTCAAACAACCGTAATTTATCCGGTTCTGAAATTCCTGCCCTTTCATCCTCCCCGATAATTTTAATTCCGTTGACTGATTCGCGGGAGGTGATGTGGATGGGATTTCCGGCCCGAATACCTTCATTTCAGAGCAGAAGGTGTGCAACCATGTCCCGTAACATGGGGGACATGAGTGACGGATACCTATCCTTATCTTGCCGCTTTTCCAATCATAATTAGTATAAAACCCGGCAGGTTCCCGCATAGGGGCAATCTGGTCATTCACTCCAAAGGTGTGATATCCATAAACAAGAGAACACTCGGGCTCATAGCCCTAACCCTGATCATCCTGGCGGTCGGCGCATGGATAGGGTACACGATCATCCACGCAAACACCCCGGTAAGGATCGGCGTCCTCCTTCCCATAACCGGCGATATAGAATTCAAAGAGCCACTTGACTGGGCCAGGGACACCATCAACAGCCAGGGCGGGATCGCCGGAAGGCAGGTTGAACTCGTATACAAGGACACCGGGTCCGGTAATATAACCAAGCTGGCACAGGAACTTTTGAACGATGATTCTGTCCGTATCGTGATCGGACCGGACAAAAGTGTTGACCTTTACGCGCTCGCTCCCGGATTTATTGCAAAAAAGAAAGTTTTGATAAGCCCGGCTGCAACATCCGGGGATATCCTTCGGGCATTCGGAAAGAGCGGGTATATCTGGCGAACCGTGGAGGGTGATGTAGCCCAGGTCAAGATCATCC
>JBAXDE010000127.1:0-6085 GCA_037141115.1 Methanomicrobiales archaeon
CCCCTTATGTGACCGTAGGGGACCCTACCCCCTCCTCCCCTTCAAAAAGAGAGGGACCGTCCCTACCCATACCCCTTCTTTTAAAAATTTTGACCCCTACCCTTCCCTGTTAGTATAATGGGGACCCGACCCCCCCATTTGAAGGGTAGTTATCGATTTCGAACTTGCAGAAGGAGCCCTTTTAGCAGTATATTATCCAAATGAATTCAAAATCCAATCATTACAAAATGTTGATATTGTGAAAGGTAAGGAGAGTTCCCCGCCTCAGGTTTGTCAGAGGCATGGCGGCGCTAATTCAGGTTCGGGGCGGCGGCACATTCGTTAGCGGGGCATGGAGATGTCAACCCCTATCCTTTTTTCTCATGGATGTCAACCCAAATATTCCCCCGACTTCCCGTCAAAACCTTAATGGCAACGTGCGTGATATGTTCTGTACGGTACCCGGTATGACAACAATAAAAGCAAAAGTCATCGATGGCTTCCATCTCGAACTTGAGAAGGGAATCCCGACAAAAACCGGCGATGAGGTTTTCATAAGGATTATCGAGAAAAAACCGATCGCATCACTCCGTGGAGCCTGGGGTTCAGATGTAGATAGTGCAGACTTTGTAGAAACCCTGCGGAAATCCAGAACGATCGAACCATTATGAACTTTTTTCTGGACACCAGCATCTGTGTGGATGTGCTCCGGACGAATGGACCACAGAAATCCTTTGAACTCTTCGAAAGTTTTGCTGATAATAAAAATACCGGGATAATCTCAGTTATCACGATCGCAGAGCTCAGCGCTGGTGCCGCACTCTCTCCACGGAATGATGCGATCAAAAAGACACAAGAACTTCTTGCTTATGTCCGGTTTGTGGAACTTGACGAATCGATTGCATTAGCGGGTGGAAAAATATACGCAAAACTCTCACAAGCGGGAAGGAAAATTGAATTCAATGACTGCCTTATCGCTGCAACAGCACAATCATTGGGAATGAGTGAGATCGTAACTAGGAACTGTGATCACTTCAACCGGATCGATGGTTGTTCCGCAATCGTACCGGAAAACCTCAATTTCTGACAACCTGCGTTCACCCTGAGACTGACAGTACTCTCAAATGAATCACGAGAGAAAACCGGTTTCTTAAAAGCCAAAAAAAAGGAGATTCCATAAATATTTTCAATGACCGGAGAAAATTCGGTTCACTTCCCTTTCTTCTTCTCAATCACCCGGATATCCTCAATCCGGGTGACCGGATACTGCCCGTTCTCATCCTTCTCCGCTGACTTCACCATATCCCAGATGGTGAGCAGTGCGATAGACACTCCTGTAAGTGCCTCCATCTCAACACCGGTCTTTCCAGCACACTTCACCCGCACGCTGGCCTCAATGAACCCTTCCCCATCCGAGAAATCCACGGAAATCGCACTGATAGGAATAGCGTGACACATAGGGATCAGGTTGGGCGTGTTCTTCACCGAGAGCGTGGCCGCAACCCGGGCAGTTGCAAGCACATTGCCCTTGACAACCGTTCCTTCACGAATTGCTGTGAGCGTGGCCGGGCGCAGGTAAATCTTACCGGCTGCTACGGCTTCCCGCACCACATCGCCCTTGCCACTGATATCCACCATCTGTGCCTTGTCGTCCTGAATATGGGTAAACTCGACCATGTACTCACTCAGCCTGAATATCATTCCGGAATAATTCTGCCGGGATCCGGTCCACGAGATCCGATGCCAGCATCCCGCCCCCGCGTTCCGATGCCACGCGTTCCCCGGCCCTGCCATTCACGTACGCGGCAATGCATGCGGCATCAAACGCTGGAAGGTGAACAAGAAGAGCACCGGCAATACCTGCAAGCACATCCCCCGTGCCCCCCACCGTCATCGCGGGATTCCCGGTCCGGTTGAACCGGACCCGGGTGCCATCCGTGATCACATCAATATGACCCTTGAGCAGCACCGTCCCGCGTATACCCGCATCGGGGGCTATTGTAGCACGCCCGATAGTATCCCCGGGCAGGTTCTTTCCGGTAATCCGGGTAAATTCCCCGGCATGCGGGGTGTAGATTGTCTCTCCCTGCGCAGCAGGTAACGGGAGCCGGAGGGCATCGGCATCGAAGACCGCACGCTTGCAGTGTGGGGCAACTGCCGTTACCACCGCATGGCTCTCGGTCCCGAGCCCGTTCCCGCAGACAACCACATCCGCACGCTCTGCAAGGGCAATCAACCGTTCGATATGCTCCCCGCCGATCTTCTTTCCGTCAAGACGTTCATAAATCAGATCAGGTATGGGTTCAAAGACCGGTGATGCAATCCGGACAATATCGGCACCTGCCCGCAATGCCCCCAAACCCGCGAGATAGGGAGCCCCCTGGTACGGCCCGCCGCCGATTACCAGCACTTCACCCCCGACTCCTTTGTGTGCCTTATTATGGCGTGGCTGAATGAGGGCGATATCCCCCGGTCCGACGCAGCATTCCGCTTCGATCGGAATACCGATATCAACCACGGTTGAACCTTCAACCTTTGCCCGGTGGAAAGCGCAGATACGGTCCGCCCGCATGCCCGGTGTCGGCACATCCGCGGCAATGATCTTCGCATGCGAGGCATTGGCCATCATCACGCAGGTCTTAAAGGGCTCCTGGAGATCGCCGGATGCACCGATCCCGAGCAATGCATCGATGATGATATCGGCCTTATCAAAACAGGTTTTCAGAGCCTCAAGGTCATCCCGGCAGGAGAACGGGTGCAATTCCACACGACAGCGTTTCAAGGCTGCAAGCTGGTGTTCGCAGGAGATGCTCCGCTTCCTGTCATCAAGATAACAGACATCCGTATCCACACCGTACTGGAGGTGTCGGGCGGCAACCATCCCGTCACCGCCATTATTGCCCCTGCCGCAGAGCACAAGCACCCGGGCAGGTGAGGTGGCTCGGACCATATCCGCAAGCGCCCGGCCTGCGCTCTCCATCAGCTGGAGTCCGGTCACACCCAGCGCAATGGCATTTCTATCCACCGCACGCATCCGGGCCGGGCTGATGATGCCTGCCTCCGGATATCCATCGAACGTAAACGGCTTCATATCCCGCACCTATTCCCCGTACAATTCATGTGTAGGTAGTCCCTAATAATATGCAATGGGTTTTTGCGATGATGTGAAAGCAGCCGCAGAGCAGATCGCGGGTGCGCCCGGGATTACCATCATATCGCACATCGACGCTGACGGTATCTCGTGCGAGGCCATCCTCTCGCAGGCAATATCACGACAGGGAATAGCAGTTAAATCAGTGTTTGTCCGGCAACTCGAACCGCTGACCATGCCACAGGTGCCTTCGGACAATACGCTCAAGGTCTTCTCTGATTTCGGGGCGGGACAGCAGAACCTCTTCCTTGAACGCGGTTTTACGGAAAAAGAGGTGCTCATCGTGGACCACCACGTGAGCCAGCCGTGTGAACGGAAGTACACGCAGGTGAACTGCCTGCCCTACGGTCACGACCGGATGAGCGCTGCCGGCGTCTCGTACCTGATTGCAAAGCAATTGGACCCGGCCAATATCGATCTCGCCAAACTCGCCATTGTCGGCAATGTCGGCGACATGATGGCCCGGGAGAAGTGCGGGCTGGTTGGATTAGCGCGCGACATCATTGTCGAAGACGGGGTGCGCCACAGGAATGTCGAGGTCCGCAAAAAAGATCTCAACTGTTACGGGACCGCAACGCGCCCGGTGCACCTCTTGCTTGCCTACAATGACGATCCATTCATTGTCGGGATCAGCAACAATCCCGAAGGCGCCCGCCAGTTCTTGAAGAAACTCGGCATCCGGCAGCAGACCGAGAGCGGCCGCTGGTACGTCTGGGAAGAGATCTCGCAGGAAGAAAAGCGTATCATCATCTCGGCGCTGGCCGAGCAGTTGATTGCCAACGGGGATAAGGTGGACCGGCTCTTTGCCGAAACCTACGGGTTCCCCGACGAGATCCCCCGCACACCGCTGCGCAATGCCCAGGAGTATGCCACCATGCTCAATGCCTGCGGGCGCTGGTCCAAGCCGCAGATCGGCGGGGCAATCCTGCGCGGGGACCGGGGCAACGCGTACCGGGAAGCCGAGCATATGCTCAAGAACCACCGGGCCATCATCAGGAACCTGCTCGAGTTCATCATTGACACCGGGGTCAAGGAACTCGATAATCTCCAGTACCTTCATGTGGGCGGGCGTTACCCGGACACAATCGTAGGAATCGGGGCTGGCATGGCACTCTCGAAACTCAATGCCTTAAAACCGATCCTGATCATGTGCGAGGTGCCCGAGGATACCAACCTTACCAAGGTATCGATGCGCACCACAGAGCGCGTGGTGGAACGCGGGGTCGATCTCCAGGAGGCGCTCAACTGCGCCTCGGCAGAGTACGGCGGCGGGGGCGGGGGTCATAAGATCGCGGCGGGCGCGTATATCCCGAAAAAAGCAGAAGAGGAGTTTGTCGTTCGTGTCAACAGAATACTCGGAGAACAGTTCGCTGCGGCGGGTTCAGGTAATCGCTGATCACCAGTTTGGCGGTCTTGCAGGCACGGGACTCTTTCCCGAAGGCTGTGCATTCATCTACTCTACCACCGGGCGTATCCGGCAGATCGGGTTTGAGGGCGTGCGCCTTGCAACCGTCCGGGCATCGGATGGCAGGCTGACACTGGGCATTGAGGGGGCAAAACGCCTCCAGGCCTGCCTGCCTGCGCCGGCATACCGGGTGATCATAAGGGAAGATGTCGCAGAGTTCGTGGCCAAGGGCAAGAATGCGTTTGCAAAACATGTTATCGGGGCCGACCCGGCAATCCGCGCGGGGGATGACGTTATGGTCGTTGCAGCCGAAGATCGCCTGATTGCGTGTGGCGCTGCGGTTGTTTCAGGCACAGAGATGCTTGCATTTAATTATGGAGTAGCTGTAAGAGTACGGCAGGGTAGTGAGAAAGATGCTTCCGGGAAATATCAATCCACGCCAGATGAAGGCGATGATGAAGAAGCTCGGCATGAATGTCGAGCCGATTGAAGACGTGCAGAGTATTGTCATCAAGACACCAAAGGGAAACTACATCTTTGACTCGGCAGAGGTCCAGGCAATGACCATGCAGGGATCAACTACGTACCAGATCACCGGGGATATCCGGTTCGAACCTGCTAATGTAGAGATCCCCAAAGAAGATATCACGATGGTTGCGGCATCTGCAAACGTATCAGAAGAGAAGGCAAAAGAAGCCCTCGTTGCGACCAAGGGCGATATCGCCGAAGCGATCATGCGCCTCTCCAGCTCATGATCGAGCCGGGCGATCGGGTACTGCTCGTTGGCGAGGGAAGGGAATTCTGGGTCAAGGCAGGACCGGGGAAACTCGGCACCGACAAGGGCCAGATCGAGCTCGAGTCCATGGTCGGTAAATCCGGCGGGGATATCATCACCACCCACAGCGGTGCAGAGTTTACCATCCGTATCCCGCGCCCGACCGATTTTTTCGCGTATGGCAAGCGATCCGGCGCTCCGATGCTCCCCAAGGACATCGGGCTCGTCATTGCCTATACCGGCATGAATCACCATGACGATGTGCTCGATGCCGGAACCGGCAGCGGAATTGCCGCAATCTTCTTTGGCGGTGTGGCAAAGACCGTCAAGACATATGAGGTCCGGCCGGAGTTCTCCACGCTCGCGATGAAGAACATCACCGAGTCGAAACTCACCAATGTCGAAGCGGTGGCCGCTGACTTCCTTGCCGCAGAAGGAAGTTATGAGGTTGTGCATCTCGATCTGCAGATCCAGCCCGAGCATGTGAGACATGCATTTACCCTCCTGCGATCCGGCGGCTATCTCGCGTGCTACACACCATTCTTAGAACAGATGGCAATCGTAGTCGATGGGGCTACACCACTGTTCCGCGAGGTTCATACCCACGAACTGATCGAACGGGAGATGACCCGGTCCAAGAGAGGGACCCGGCCGTCTACCTCGGTGAGTCACTCGGGGTATGTGACGATTGCGAGAAAATAACTTTTTTTTTCAGGAAAGATTGTATCCCCTCCAAAACTAAGGGAAAGATCGATATTTTAGTAAATATATACAC
>JBAXDE010000128.1:0-6081 GCA_037141115.1 Methanomicrobiales archaeon
GGCGTACCCTGACCTCCTGCATAAAACAAAGACCGCGCTTATCGGTCATGCCCGGTCTCCGGCTATTCCGGCGAGCGAGGTTAAGATGATCAAAACGTGTCTCCATTCTTTGGATGCGACCTACCCGGTCGTGTCCCTGGATATCCGGGTGATCACAAAAACCGGGGATCTGCAGTGGCAGCGATGGAAATTACGGTACCTGCCAGATCGGCTGGATCAATTTGCAGGATATCATGCAACAGGTCTGGATATCACTGAGTTAAAAAAACTGGAACTAAAGGTGAGTAAGAGTTCTGAAGATATAGAGAGCCTTATCCGGGAGCGCCAGGCAGAGATCCAGGACTTAAACAAGCAGATCTATGATGAGATCACCAGCCATGAGAAGACTCATTTCCAGCTCCAGTTCACCCAGTTCGCCATGGATGCAGCCTCGTATATGATCACGTGGATCACCCGCGAAGGCCGGTTCATCTATCTGAACAGGCGTTCCCAGCAGGTCCTGGGTTACGAGTACCGCGATCTGATCGCCAAAAATTTCCATGATATCCTGGCCGGGATATTCCCGTTTCCCTGGGATGAGATATGGGAGGTAATAAAACGCGAACGGAAGTACATGCTCTTTACGGAACTGAGGACAGAGAAAGGAGATGAGATTCCTGTAGAAATAGTTTTCAATTACCTTGAGTTCAAGGACGTACCGTACTGCTGCTGTTTTATTCAGGACATTACCAAACGCAAAAAAGCCGAAGAGGCATTGCGTGAATCCCGCCAGATCCTTACAGAGGTACTCAATTCAATTTCCATGAGGAACTTCTGGAAGGACAAGAATTCAGTGCACCCCGGCTGCAATACTGCATTTGCCCGCGATGCCGGTTTTGAAAAACAGGAAGACATTGTCGGAAAGGACGATTATGCAATGAGCCGGTGCAACCAGGCCGATAGATATCGCGATGATGACCGGGCGGCAATTGAGAGCGGTATATCTAAACATCGCAATGAAGAATCGCAGACAACTCCTTCCGGGGAAAAGATCCCGATCCCGACCAGCAAAATCCCGCTGCGGAATGCGCAGGGAGAGATCATCGGTGTGATGGGGACGTATATTGATATCACTCAACGAAAAGGAACGGAGGCTGTACTCATAGAAAATGAGTATCATTACCGATTCTTTGTGGAAAATAATCCCGTTAAGATCTTTATCAAGGATGCCTCACTTGCATATGTTGCCTGTAACCTGTCCTGTGCCCGGGATCTCGGCATTTCGGATGGGGTGATCGCGGGAAAGACAGATTTTGATTTTTTCCCCCGGGATCTGGCTGAGAAGTACCGGGCTGAGGACCGGGTTGTTATGGAATCCGGCGCTGCCGGCAAAAATGAATCGGGGTCTATCTACCATAGGAAAGATTCCGGGATCCCAACATTAAATTCACCCGTAAAGGAAGATTACGGAAATCACGATCAGGTCTCTGGCCTTCACTACGATATCGCATTACGCAAAAAAACGGGTGAGAATTCACGGCAAAAAACCCTTGTGCAGCTCCAGTTACCAGCGGATGACCTGCCAAAAAATGATGATCATTCCCGTCAGGACCGGACCGGAAGGCAGTCCTGAAGAGCTGCGTTGGACAGAGTGCTGTCCTGAACAATCCTTTGAACGGTATTTTGAAATCAATGACCCGGCCGCCCGGGACGATTTTAACTCTCACAAATTGATTGGTCCTTCACGTTCATCTCACCGTGTCAATCATCTCAGGAGTGACACAACTCAGGAGAAAGGAAAGCCATTGTCCGGGTATAGCGTAAAATAGAAATCAATACATCCGTTCCCAATACCAGAGAGAAAGTAACCGTACCCGAAAAGAGAAAATAGCGTAAACAGTGTATGCTGCATTTCGGAAAATAAAAAAATGTGCATCACAAGATCACACGTTATAACGACATCTTTTTTACCGCTTTGATTACCCTCTGGTTAAAAAAAAGAAAATTACGATCTCTTGGGAGGAATAGTCAGCAGGTCTTCGTTCTTCCCCGCGTCCCGCTTCTCCATTAACCATCCGATCAATGCGATCACCAGGGCTGCGATCATCACAACCGCTAACAGGATGGAAGTTGTTGTGGAATTTGGCATAATAAAGGGGAGTATTAAGAAGATCGCGATGAGCCCGATTGCGATCATTTTCAATTGTACCTGGGTAATGTGCATTGTAGATCAACTCCTGATTATCTCTTCTGATGAATCCAGTTCTAGATTCGCCACGGAGCCTCATATGAGTTTCGGGAAGTTGGAGAAAGGTATTGCACGAATGTGCCCCAGCCTACCCGCCCGGTTTTTTGTCATAATTTATAGGGGGACTGCTTTTTTTTAGATACCCTGAAATGCTTCCACATTTTCGAACGGTCTGAATTTTCCCCATCATTCAAAGGCCCTCATTTCACACAATTCCTTTTTTTTATTGTATTCCCCTGCCATCATTGCCGATCGGTATAGATCCCGGACCCCACGAGCCAGGTATCATCCACCATTGCAACATAGCAGAGTTTCAGCCCGGGTAACCCGGTATCCGGATTGAGATAATCCACGTACACAAACCCTCCGCCCCGCTTTGCTGCAGAGATCTCCCACTGGATAATTTTTACCCCATGGATATCGGTAAAATTCATCCGGTTCGAGCCGATCATTTCAGGCTGGAACGGGAGCGCGAGAGTGGTTCCGTTGTTCCCATAGGCAAAGATATACCGGCTCCCGTTGGCAAACGTGCTATTTTGGTCGTTGAAACCGGCAATCGCCATTTCTGCACCCTGCACGTGTGCATACCCACGGGCCAGTTTTACCCTCGCGACAAGCTCGTCGCGTTCTGTACTATTGAACCCGGCCGGCAGTTCGGGCAGGTATATTCCTGCGCCAACGAACCATTCATTGTCAACCGGCATAACCGTGGAGAACTTGAACTCTTCCCGGTAGTTATCTTCGGGATTCGGGTAGATGTAGTAGAGCGAGCCCCCGCCGTCACGGGCGACTTCGATCATCCGGTCGATAAATGCAACTCCGTTGGAATCAGCAATCCCGGTCCGGTCGGTCCCGAGCAGGCCCTGCTGGTAGGGCAGCGCTATGACCGTCCCGTTCATATTGTACGCAAATACGTACAGGTCCCCTTCGATGAATGTGCCGTTTTGGTTATTGAACTCACGGAGTGCCGCCTCCTTACCGTGTTCTTTTGCATAGTCATACGCTGACTTTACAAACCGGGTGAGATTTGCATACCTGAAATCTACTGATTCATTTACGTTAGCTGGTATCGAGGAAGTTTTCACGTCGGCCTCCTTTTCAGCGCTCGTGACTACCACACGCCAGGTTGCCCCATCGATTCCTGCCGTATCCCAGACCGCAGTCTTGGTGACATTCCGGTTCCACTCCTTGTCCCAGAAGACATAGTTCGTTGTACCGGACGGCTCTTTTATGATCTGTCTGATTACATCCTGCAGGACAGGATCTGCATAGACCGGGTCGGACAAAAGATTTTTCCCAATCTCCTCTTTTGTCGTGTCGAAGATCTCGGTCCCATCGGGCTGCACCACCCAGACATCATAGCCCGTGCTGCGAATCACCGGCTCGATCTGCCGGCCAAGGAATCCATCCGCCGTATAAGTGATATCGGTGTAGCCGAGATACTCTCCCGAAGGGGAGAAGACAGGGTAACTCTGCGAGATCCCGGTAAATCCCTCCTCCATTTTAAAGACCGTGCTGACAACCGGTACCCGATCCGCGTTTGCCCTCTGGACCTGCGACTGCCAGCTCAGGTTTCTTCCAATCATCCCGGCATGGTTCTGGGGTACCGCTGTGGTAACGATCCCATCCCGTGAGATGACCAAAGATGAGACTGCCCAGGGGTGATGCATGAGATTTTCTGCCAGGACTGCTTCTGCGCCCGGGCCAGCAAGACCCGCAGTGGAGAGGGTACGGGAATTATTCTGTATTCCTGCTTTGAGATCGCCAAGGTCAGTGTTGATGGAAACGGTGAGATTTTTTGCAATCCCTTTCATATCAGCGATCTTTGGATCAGTGACCGTTGTGGTACATCCAGCCAGCGAAACGGATGCTGCGATGATGAAAAGAATCACCGCAACGTGAAATGCCTTCATAACACTCGTATTGCCCCTGTGTGAAAAAGAATATTGTCAAATGGTGTACTGCAGCTCCCGCATCCCGGTTATGGACCGGAACCTGGAATTCTTCCTATAGTTCAAAAGATTACGGTCAGGTCCGGGAGATCCTGACCCTTACCCCGACCGGCTCATCCGTGAGCGGAACTTATCACAACGGCAACGGTACCATTAACGCTACTGTGCAGGGAGGTGACCGGGTCCTGGACCGATTCCGAACGCAATGGGACATATTCCGGATTGTTCGAATTTGAACATTCTGCGGATGGAAAATCATTCACCGCCCGGTGGGTATACACATCTGAAGGGCCAGAGGCCATGAAAAATACCACCCAATTCTGGAATGTTGTGAGGATATAATCTGCCATAAGATTACGGCTGGCAATCGGTAAGTTTAAAAAAACGGAAAGGCAGGACTAAATATTCCAAGTCGGACTATGGGAGATCCATCATGACCGGAAGGAGCGGTATCCGCGATGGTGTCATTAATGCTGCAGCAGCGGGGCAACCCACTCTCTGTCAGTGAACAACCCCTTTACGAATACCCCCAAACCCGGCCCATTTCAGCCTCCGTTTACCCTCTATGGCAGGATTTCTATCCTGTATTGGCAAAAAAATATGTCTCTTTTTTTCGGGATTGGCTAAAATGCACTCCGTTTGGCTTATATCCGCGTGAAACAGGCTTCAAAATATGCCTCTTCAGACCGCTTTGGATCGAGGAACTCATATGCTGATGTATTCAATGGGTTTGCGCTGAAAGGAACCTCGTGTATGGATCGTCTCCAACGGGAGAGTGGATATTTTTTTCAATGACCAAAAGCAGATAAGGGCACCTCCACACCCGTGGCGACGAAAGGTCAGAGCCAGGGATCGTAGGGGAAGGGAAATGACCCACCTCCGACGGTGGACCTATTACTGCAATCACCAGTGCTCCAAAAAAAAGTGCGTAATTCAGCGAAACTGGATGTAAATTCATTTTTTACTGCCCGGTAAAGCTCCGGATTTCAGAAAATAAAGACGAAGAACCGGAAGTGCGCAAATAGGCGCAATTGGAGGGGAGATCGGTAGACCTATGGGCTGATATTACTGAAATCGGAAAAGAACCCCCTTTTTGGGGCCCGGAACTATTAGTATTTACATCTGACTATGACGTTAATTTCGTCTGTTCTTCCAGTTCCTGTGTTCATATATATATCCCGGGGGTATTGATTGAACATCGGTTGATATGAGATTGGACTGTGACGGTGAGTCTGCTTAAAATTTTTCAGGAAAGATTCTGATGAGTTTTTTCCGTGCCGGGTTCGTCCGGAAAATTTTGAGACAAGGATCAAACAGTTCCGGCAAAAAGTGACAGAGATTTTACTTTGAGGAGGTTCTGGAAAAAATGTACCATAGGTTTCACAAGAAATTTCTTCACTGTTCTGGGACAAAAAAACGTTATGAATCCTCGAATCAATAAAAAAAATGGCAATTCGCTATTTCAAGTGGATAACGTTATGTGAAGATCGTGACAGATCAGACAGATCATAATCATAATGTTCGAAGTTTTTTTAGAAACCTCCTTTAAAAAAAATCGTCAGACTCTTAAAACCCAATAGCCAAACATATGGTCTGTAAAAAAAAGTACTTCCGTCTGCACGAACCAGATACGCGCTATTACAATATATGGTGAAAAAAATATTTTTTGTAAATCATTTGCATACAGAAATACCATTTTCCTGTGCAATATCAACAAATGTCTCTGCCAGGTACATCGCCTGCTTCTTTGTCATGCCATAGGTATTGAACTTCCAGACTTTTGTGGCACCTGGAATCACTCCCGTAATTCCCTTTTCTTCCAGTGCGCTTGAGAAGTAAAAACCCCTTTTCTTGTGCGTTTCTGCCACTTTGTCAAATGAACCGATCGTATCTGCCCGGGTC
>JBAXDE010000129.1:0-6054 GCA_037141115.1 Methanomicrobiales archaeon
TTTCCGGTTCTCCGTTCTTTCCCAGGTTCGGTTCTGTTGAAACCATAAAACAAAAAACAAGTTGTTGCGATCAGGGGCCACGGATTTTCTTATATCCTCTCCCTCAACCCGGGCATCTTCTAATAGTGCGATAGGTTTTGAAAAATTATTAAAAAAAAAAACGGGGGGAATCAGAGCTTCTGCCCTTGGGTTGCCTCCCTCTCTTGAGGAGAGTGTGGGTACAATCATAACTGTCGGAAGAGAAAAACCGAACAACATAAAAAAAAGGTTCAACAGAGCCCATGATTCCTTTTTTCCGGTGATACTATGTGCCCGAAGGAGTATTGTGAAAGAAATATAGAGAAAATATTTATACTAACGCTCAAAGGTTATCATAACGTGGTGTAATCCCGAGGAGGTAGCATTCATGGCAGAAGAATCAAATGAGATCAGCAGCATGACGGTAATTGGAATCGGAGTGGTGATCTTTGTTGTGATTGTCGGAGCCTGGTACCTGTTCCTCAGGTAACCCTGCTCCGGAAAAAAACAGACTTATTTTTTATTTTATTTATCAGAGTTTTGATACCAGATCCCGGAGAACCGCAGCCGGGTCCTTGGCTTTTACTACACTTGAAGCGAGGAGCACGCCATCTGTTCCGAGATCCACGGCAATCTTCACGCATTCCCCGGACTGGATGCCGGCGCCGGTCAAAACTTTTACCTTGGGATTTACTGCATGCACCGCAGCAACGGACCGCCGGATAATATCCGGGTTGGCCTTGGAGACCGAGACTCCGCTCCCGATCAGCTCCGGAGGCTCGATTGCCACATAGGCCGGACCAAGCGCAGCTGCTGCGGCACTGGCCTGCTCATTGTTGGTGCAGACCACCGAGATGAGTTCCTGCACTGCAAGGCCCCGGACTGCCGTTTCAATATCGGCAAGGGTGAGGCGACGCTCCGAGTGATTTACCAGTGAACCTGCGGCCCCGGCGACTTTGAGTGCATCGACCGTGATATGCCCGGTGCTGGCCCCGGGTTCGCACCCGTCCACGTGCTGGGCATAGACCGAAATGTCAAAGTGACGGCTTATCGGGTGGAGATCGATATACGAGGGTGCGATACCGATTATTACCCCGCTCTCCCGAGCCACGAGTTCTGCTGCCTGTGCGATCATGTGGGCCCGGTTGCCCATTCCTTCCCGGTATGTCTTGAGATTGACAAGGATGAGTGGTGAAGGCATATCTGGTTCTCCTTTACGCTGATAATATCCTGATTACACGATTGCTGTTTTTTACCTGATGAAGGTTTTTATCATTTCTTCTTACGGGTAAATCGGGGAGGGTTTAAGATTCTTTGAGTCCCCGGATGAAATGGCCGGTGGTGATCTCACACGGGGCAGACTTTTTTATCTGATCTTTTAAGCCCTGCAATGTCTTTTCCACACCGGGTGTACGGGTTGCCATGGCCTGAAGTGCAGTGCGGTAGATGCTTGTAATCTCCGCAGTGTAGGTCCCGGTTCTTCCCCGGGCATCGATCATCACTTCACTCATGCCCATGCCGCTGATCTCGGGAAGATGATCCAGCAGGCAGAGCTCTGCGGAGTTGCCGATGTGCGTCCGGCATTCACTGTCGGTCCGGACCGGAAATACGTGACCGGTGGAGTCCCGGATACCGTAAAAAATATCTTTCTGTTTCGCGGGATCTCCTTGGCAATGCAGGTAGGGTTCGAGCAGGCAGTCATTGGTGATGATCCCTTCGCAGATTCCCTGCACGACAAGGGCAAAACCGGCAACAGACCCCTGGCGGTGGGCTTCTGAAATCAGGAACCGGCTCTCCTCCCGGGAGAGTTCCGGTGAGAGGGTGAGCAGGTGGCATGGCGGGGAGAGTTTCTGCACAGCTGCATGGTTAAAGACATTGAGACCGGTAGCGCCTGAGAGGGGGACCGTGGGGGCCGCTGTGCTGAGTGCTGCAATCATGCCCGGGTTCTCCACCATGATGCCGGCGATACCCGTTCCGGCGATTTGTGCCACTTTTGGAAGTACCGCTTCTGAAAAGGCAGGCCGGGTGATCCGGGGAAATTTCCAGACCAGCGGAATATTCCGGGCCCGGCATAGTTCCACAGCGGACCGGATCTGTTCTACGATCCCACCCGTAACCGGATGACTGCAACACGAGACGGTTGCTGAGGTCGGGAGATCCGGTTCGAAATAGATCCGGTCAGCACCGGACTCTGCTGCTTTCTGGACCGTGTCAGGCGAATCTGCAAGGACCGCGAGCTGGAGCGGGTAGGCGGGCCGGGCCGTGGGGGCTGTGGGAACAGCGGGGCCGGTTGTAGCCGGGTAATCTGCAGCCTTGGTCTGCCAGCGGTTTTTTGCACTCTCAACCTGTGCTGCGGCAGGGCGGGATGCTTCCACGAGAGCCGATTCTGCGAGCGTGAGGAACTCCCTGCGTGCCCGGTTGAGTTCCCCGGTCGGGGCAAAGAGATTGCCCCGGTACTGCATGGAAACGGTATCGATGACAAACGGTGTTCCGCCGCTCTTTCTCATCTGCTGCTCCATGAGTTCAGCCGTGAGCGGGCGGGACTGGGCCGGAACAAGGGTGATGCCGGGCGTGTGGGTGACTGCGATCTCCCGCCCGTTGCCCGGGTGGATCTTACCATCGAGTTGCAGGCTGCCATTCTCATCGACACGAACCGTGAGTGCGAGCGGCACCGGGTGACGCAGATCGGTGGACGGGTGGCTGATGATCAGCCGGGCTCGGGCCGCGAGATCCACGGATGACGTGATGTAGACCTTGGTGCCGGGGCTCACCGGAGAAGGGATGGCAAACCGGAATTCATCGTTGGTCTTTTGCGGGACCGTGTTGAGCGAGAAGCCGAACTGTTCATCCGGATGTTCATGGCCGATGAAAAAGAGCCCGTCTCCGGGCTTTGGAACCATACGGCTCTCAAGCCGGACAGAGACCATTCTCGTCCTCTCATCGTACCGGCTCACCATGCCGATGTACAGGCCCCGGTTATCCGGAACACTCCGGCCCATGAGCGAGCGGTGCCGGTCGCCGAAAAGATATCCTTTGGTAAATCCCCGGTTGAATGCGAGAAGGAGATTGTCCATCTCGTCCGGGGGGAGGGGCATTCCTGCGCTGATGGCATCCAGAGCCCGCCGGTATGCAGCCACCACCACTGCCACGTACTCCGGGGACTTCATCCGCCCTTCGATCTTGAGCGAAGCAATGGGGGACGCGACCAGGGCCGGCAGGTGCCGGTACGTGCAGAGATCTTTTGGTGACAGGAGATACTGCTCCCGTGCGGGGAGGTTGTGGAGTTCGGTCGGGCGGCCATACGCATCAACGGGTCCCGTTACGATCGCGTAGGGTTTCCGGCATGGCTGGGCACACATGCCCCGGTTGCCGCTCCGTCCGCCAATGACCGATGAGAGAAGACACTGCCCGGAGTACCCGTAGCAGAGCGCCCCGTGGGCAAAGACTTCGAGCCCGACACCGGTATCTTTGGTATCATTGACGATCCGCTCCACTTCAGAGAGCGAAAGTTCGCGTGCAAGCACAACCCGGGAGATGCCCTGTGCGGCTGCCCACCGGACTCCTTCTGCATTGTGGATGGTCATCTGGGTCGAGGCATGGATGACGAGACCGGGAATAATTTCCCGCGCCAGTGCAGCAATACCGATGTCCTGGATGAGGACTGCATCGACCCCAATCGAGTACAGCCAGATGAGATAGTCCACCGTGCCGGGGATCTCTGCGTCATGGATGAGGGTGTTGACCGTTACGTACACCCGTACGCCACGGGCATGGGCAAAACTGACTGACTCTTCGATCTCTGCTTCGGAAAAATTGGCAGCAAACTGCCGGGCGCCAAAGCGTTTTCCGCTCAGGTAGACGGCATCGGCACCTGCGGCTACTGCGGCCCGGAAGGCTTCGGGAGATCCGGCAGGGGCGAGGAGTTCGGGCAGGGTTTTTTTCTTGGATTGAGGGGCAGGGCTGGACATAAAAAATTCCTCGTTAATGAAAGATGATGCTGAACAATCCGAGTGTTACAAGGATAAGGATGGCTGAGATGGCGATAAAACCTCCCATGATAAGGAGGAGCGAATGGTCCCGGCGCCAGACCAGTGCCCATGAGACCGGGGGGCAGACATAGAACCCGAGCGTAAGCACACACGGAGCAAGCCCATAGATGCCGTACTTTGAGATGAGCATGGACCCTTTGACCTTCTCTTCTGAACGTTCAAGAAACCGGGCCACCCGGCCGGAGTGCCGGCCGAGCGTATCGAAGATATCGAACATGAAGAGGGTGACTCCGAGCGCTACGCTCGTAAGGACGACAAGCACAAAGAGCGGGTGCAGGCCAAGGCCAAGGCCAATGGGTCCGGCACCGTACTCGATGACGAGCGTGCTCGTGATGAGGGCAAGTGTTGCGGCAACCGGTTGGGAGAGGAGGAATGCGAGAGCAAGGGGAATGACCAGGACCAGTCCCATGCCTTTTGCTATCGCTCCGATGATGGGGCCTGCATAGGGGGGGATGGGATTACTCTCCATGACTTATGACAGATATATTGCCGTAAATAGGGATAAACAGGTATCGTTGGGAAAAGGTCAGCACATTTTTTCCCCGTTCACTATCCGGATTCACTGCCGTCAGCCCGTGCCGGTTCTCCGGTTTTTTCCGGGTGATTTTTCCGGGCCATTCTTTTTTATGAACTGAAGGCCAACACCACGGTACATGAAGATCATTGCAGCGCTCACCGACCCGCTCCAGGCATCCCGTGCAGAGGAGCAGGGAGCCGATATGATTGAGCTCAGGCTGGACCTGATGGAAGGAAATGCAAAGAAGCTGGTGCAGCAGTGCAAAAAGATCTCGTCCCTTCCCATCATTGCCACGCTGCGATCCGGCCGGGAAGGCGGGCAGTTCTTTGGCGACGGCGCCGCATGGGAGAAGAAGATCCGGCCGATCATCTCCCTTGTCGAGTACGTGGATGTGGAGCAGCAGTTTGTGAAAAATGCGATCTGTGTGAGGGAGGCAGGAACAAAGATCATCGCATCCCACCATGCCCCCATCATGATGCCGTTCCATGTGCTCTTTGTCATGGAACGCGAACTCCGATCGTACGGGGATATTGTCAAGATCATCATGACGCCGTCAACTATGGATGATGTCATCGAGCTCATCGCGTTTACGCACGCGGTGAAGCAGCCGATCTGCTGCGGGGTGATGGGGTCTGCGTTCCGCTATGCCCGGGCAGTGCTGCCCCTCTTTGGTTCGGAGCTGGTGTACTGTCATATGGGGGAGAGCACCGCGGAGGGGCAGTACTCGGTTGAGGAATTTGTTGCGCTGAAAAAAATGCTGCTGGGATAATTTTTTTTAAAAGATCCGCGTGGCTCTGTAAAAACCGCCCCCGGGGCTGCGATTTTTATTTTTTTCTCTGGAACCAATTTCAGAATTTTTCTCCCGGGAAATATTATCCCGGGAAAAAATCCTACCGGTTCGTTCATGGTTTTACCTCCACGCTTCTGATTCTTTGATCTTGTTTCTGAATATCTCCCGGCAATCCCCAAAATCTGTGATATTCCGGGCTGGCATGACGCTTATCCGGATGAGGAGCTCGAACCCCAAAAACCCTGCAAAATGCCCGGTTAGCCAAACGGAGCATTTCTGAAAAACCCCGTAAAACTGTCGGATTCTAACGGGACCTGTAAAGTGTTTCATTCACAAATCGGGGCTCACTTAGCCCGTTTTAAGATCTGGGTGGATTTCCCCAGCGAATTTAAGGAAGGATGAAACGGGGCGGGTCAGGAATATTGTGGCTCCAAAGCGCAATGCGGGGCTCCGGAGGGTATTATATGCGCCTCAATTTAAGGTTATTTTGGCAATCGGGGCAATTTTCTCAGGGATAAATGGTGAATAATGGTGGGTAAATGGGTTTTGCCTGGGGTAAACGGAAAAATGATGCTGCGGTTTAGTGTGAATCTTATTTAAAAATCAGTTCAAGTTTTTCGGCAATATTTGGTAGTGGCCGACCATTCAACTGAGAATCAAACAGCCGTTAAAGTACGGAA
>JBAXDE010000130.1:0-6029 GCA_037141115.1 Methanomicrobiales archaeon
TGATTAGAGATCAGGGCGTTTTCGATTTTACAGTAAATTGTTTACACTATCAAAACGAAATTATGTCTCCTGATGAAATTGCGATCTCTTTAAAAATTCCATCAGAACTGTTAGAAAAACTTGATGCAATTGCAAAGCTGAAGTACCTGAAACGAGCGGATATTATCATAGATGCTTGCGCTTATTATTGCCAGTTCCATGATATGAACCGAGAACAGTTTCCAGAAACAATGCGCAATATTTTTTTTAATCTTGCACGTCATGATGAAGAATTCCGTAAGACATTACGGGAAGTATTGCGGGATGATTTGACCGCGGGTTTTGAGAACCCCAAATAAGTCCATGAATCAATAATTCCGATAGAACTGCAATAAACGCCTAGTAAGATATCGCAACCTGAGATGAATAGATTAAAAGCAGAACCCAAAATCAATATTCCTTTTTTCCCGTAATGAGAAAAATACCGGCTGACTTCTTTTTTAAAAGAGGAACTGTTTTTCAACTGAATAAAAAATGGCTCATTGCTATTTTGTATGAACAACGCATGTATTGGATTGAATAAAAAGATTAGGGCCGATGACCCCATACCTCAAAACACGATGAACGCCTAAGCCCCCGCCAGGGTGCCCGCGGAGGTATTAATAAGTAAATGCTAAGCGGCATTACCCCGAATTACCCTGGAGGGACCCTGAAGCGGGGCCCCCTCACGATTATTTTATTGTATCTTACCCGCACAAAATGTCGGAGTGCCATAAATTATCGGGAATGGGGGAAGATACCCTCATCTGTCTTGTACGATAATCAACGCAATCTATCGATTGGCACACCTGCAGTGTTTTAATAATCTCAATGTCTGAACCTCTTGCAGCGTTCTGCCATAAAGACCGGTCACGGAGCAGGGGAAAAATGCAAAGATTCGTTTTGAGTGTTTATCTCTCAGGAAACCGTGTAAATCTGAAAAAATCCAGAAGAATCATAAGAAAAATTCCCGGTCCGGATTGTAACCGGAACCCGGGAAAGAAAAATGACCGGAAATGAACTTCCGGACTTATTCCATGTGGATGGCTTCTGCCGGGCAGACATCTACGCAGGTCTGGCAGTCAACACACATGTCCTTGTCCACTTTTGCCTTATCATTTTCCATGGCGATTGCCGACGCGGGGCATTCGCTCACACAGGTTTCGCATCCGGTACACTTATTGAGATCAACGACAGCTACCAACTCGTTCACTCCATCGTATATGTTTCACAAAAGACAAAAAAAGGGTTTCGATTGTAACCTGCCGGAATTTCGTTAAAAAAAAGGTTATTTTTTGAGACTGAGCACATCGCTCATGCCGTAGATACCGGGTTTTTTGCCCACAACCCACCGGGCTGCATGCAGTGCTCCGCTGGCAAAGACCGAACGATCTGACGCATGGTGTGAAAGTTCGATAGTCTCGAAATTCTTTGAGAACATGACCTTGTGGTCCCCTACAATATCTCCACCGCGGATCACATGGACACCGATCTCATTTTTCCGTTCGGTTATTCCCTCGCGCCCGTACTGTTTCTGGCGGGGGCCTACTTCTTCTTCAAGGATCTGGAGGATGGTCTTTGCTGTACCGCTGGGGGCATCTTTCTTGTTCCGGTGGTGCGCTTCAAAGACCTCAATATCATAATCTTTTAACAGTTTTCCGGATTCCCTGACCAATTGCCAGAAGATATTGACTCCAACCGAGAAGTTGCTGGATATCACTGCCGGCACGTGGTTATGGATTGCGGTTTCCATCACTGCATATTGTTCAGGAGAAAACCCGGTAGTGCCGACAACCAGCGCAACATTGTTGCGTGCCGCCATCTTCACGTTCTCAACCGCTGCGGATGCTATCGTAAAATCGATTAGCACATCGGCCTTTGTCGTTTTCAGGAGATTTTCGGCATTTTTTGTTTCAACAATTTCGGCACCAAAGAATGAACTGGGTTTGAGATTTATTCCCCCCACCAGTTCGAGATCGGCAGATTCACTAACCATTCTGCCGATTGTCTGCCCCATACGCCCTGAAGCCCCGCATACCACAACTTTGATCATGATTCAGATTACCTCGTCCGTTTGGCTGGCACAGATTTTACGGTATCTTTTTTTGTCCCGGTTGATCTGGCAGTTTTGGTCTTTGTTGTTATTTTTGCTGCTGTTTTTAGTGCGCGTACCGGTTTCTTTGTAGTTACGACACGTTTTGCAGCGGTTGGTGCCGGAATGGTAGCAAGTATCTTCTTGAGTTGTTCGGTCTTTTTTGCATCCAGTTCATCAAGTGGGAGCCGGACTGGTCCACCTGCCAACCCTAGGAGTTCAGCTGCTTTTTTTACCGGAATGGGATTGGTGTCGATGAACATCGAGCGGAAGAGCGGGGATAAGGCGAAATGCAGCACGAGAGCTTTCTGGTAATCACCCTCTTTCATGGCTTCGTACAGGGCAACCATTCGCAGGGGATCTATATTTGCTGCAACGGATATGACTCCGCTGCCTCCCAGTGCCATGATCGGAAGCGTGATGCCGTCATCACCGGATATCACGGAGAATTCATCATCCTGTGTATCCTCAATGATCCTTGAGATCTGGCTGATGTTGCCGCTGGCTTCCTTGATTGCAACGATGTTCGGGTGTTTGGCCAGCTCAGCCACGAGATCGGGTTCAAGATTCTGACCGGTTCTCCCCGGGACATTGTACATAATGACCGGGATATCGAGATCTGCAATTCTGGTGAAGTGCTTGATGAGCCCTGAGCGGTTTGGCTTGTTGTAGTACGGACTGATGACAAGCACCCCGTCCACACCGGTGTCCTTTGCAGCCTTGGTTAACTGGACCGCTTCTGCCGTGTTGTTGGATCCGGTGCCGGCTATCACCGGGATCCGGCCCTTGACCTTATCAACCGTGACCCGGATAACTTTCTCATGCTCTTCGAACGTGAGTGTAGCTGATTCACCGGTCGATCCACACGGAACAATCCCATGGATACCACAGGACAGAAGAAATTCTATGTTGCGTTCAAGGCCCTGAATATCAAGACCCATCGCAGGGTTCCGTTTAAAAGGGGTTATGATTGCTGGAAGGACACCTTCAAACATGAAATAGGTTATGAGCGTCTTTTGGTATTTATTTTTCTTGTGATGTAACCGGCGACGCGATTCCGGACGCGCTTGCTCGAGATGATTGCTGAAGCGCCTAACTGCACCTTGTTCTCATCGAAGTTGTTGGTAAAATACTCACGCTGCTTGACCAGAAGTGCGTTTCCGAGATTTTTAATGTATGACGGCTTGATTCCCATGTACAATTCCTCAAAGTTCTATACTTAAAATGCGGTTGGAACAGATAATGATATTGTTTGCAACGACGAGTGGTTCCTCGCCAAAAATATACATAATCCCTGCTTTTTTATCTCCCCCTTTATCATAAATAATGTCCGGTACACCGTCGTTACAGCAGGCTGCAACCCCCCAGTCCATAGTACTGATCTGCGGGGCTTTTTTTGTGTTGTCAAGGGGGGTGCAGTCAAGAAGCATGGCTTCAAAGGTGGTTAGCACGTTTTCTGAAAACCTGATCGTCCCTGCACTCCGTATTCGTGAATCGGATTTTAATGCGGTAAGAATGATCCGCGCGCAGTTTTCATCGGCCCCAAACGCGCATGGACCGTGGGCTTTTACCTTTCCCTCGCGAAGCACGATCCCGCCCGGAACTCCCGCAACTCCCGCACGGTCCCGGGCTCCTTTTACCGCGTATCCCAGGTTGGCTCCCCCATCCGGGATGAGTCGGGAGCTCATGGATGTTTCCAGGTGGGAGACTGCAAGGTTCAGCCGGTAGAGAACTTCGTTTCGTTCCTGTGCCGGATCTTTCATGTATATGCAATGGATTCACCCCACAATAAGGATGTCTTTTCGGCTTGCGGTATACCCGGTTGTGATCCAGCGGATAAGCCTATATCCTTCTGCAACGAAAAATTTACCAATGGATGCCCGACTTCTTGATGTGATCATTGGTGTGATTGCATTTTTAATCCTGATAGCACTGCTCGCCGTGCTGCCCCTTCTGCAGCCCATGATAATGCCCATGATCAAGAACATTGGTATTGCATATCTTGCAGCAATTATCATCTTTATCCTTGTCCTTTCTGGCGCAGGTTATCTCGTCAACGAGAAGATTGCTTAAGAGACTGAGGCAATATTTATTTTAAGGTTTTTTCACTGAATATTTCTGTTCTCTTTTTTTTGTCTTGTAATAACTGAGTGGGTGATTAACCTTCTCGCACAGGATATCCGGGTGGATGCAGAGCCCGGTGGTGCGCATGGCAGCACATGCAGGGGCCGTATACTCGGTTCCGGATCCGCCCCGGCCAGTGATATGTTCCACTTGGTACATGGTCTTATCCAGATCGAAATCCGGTGACCTGGCATAAAATTCTCCAATCGCGTTGGCATCCATGCCAATGGTATGGAGAAATGTGGTGAGGGAAAACCTGCCGGCATGGGTGAGGTTTGTTCCTGCAGTAAGTGCGGTTATGAGGATCTGCATGCAGGGGGGAAACGAGCTCTCTTCGATCGTTCCGAACTGCTGGAGCATCTGTTCCTGGTACGCTTTTTTTAACAGGGCAAACCGGGGTGCGAGTTTTTCACAGACCGAAGATGGAACTTTATGCGGGAGATCCCGGCGCAGGAGTACGCGGATGCGTTCCCTGAGCAACTCATAGCGTTCATCTTTCTTAATATCCACAAAACCCTGTTCGAGGCGGCGGTTCACCAAGTGATACCGGTCCTGGTGCAGGGGGGCTACCAGTTCTACGTAATCCACGAGCGGGATACGATCTTTTGTTATCTGGATACCCAGTTCCTGCGCAAGGGCAATACAGAGGCGGGAGTATTCGCCCTCCCCTTCCTTATAATTCTGGTTCCATTCCTCTTCATTGACCAGGAAATAATAGGCCCGCTCGGCTTCGTACCGGGTGAGCCGGTCGATGAGCGTTTTGTCATGCAGACAGGAGACAATGATCCGGGCCAGGGCATAACCCGCGATTTCATCGTCGGCAGTCCCGGTTATCTCCGGTGTGAAGGTCTTCTTTGTCGTGATCGCTTCCTGGATGCGTTCGAGTGCGCGTTCGATCAGGGCTTCGCCTTTTTTATCCGTAAACAAAAAATCGAGTGATGAAAAACGCCCCTTGACATGGTCCTGGGCTTTTTTTAAAAAGGGAAGATGGGAAAGTTCCTTTGCAGATGGGGTATATTCCATCAATCGGCCTCGATCCGTGGTGCAAGGAGGTATTCGACATGCCCGTTACCGCCGGCAATGTCAAATGAGAACCTGACAGGGTGATCGATGCCTAAAAAGATCTCGACTTCGGCTGCCTTGCTCATGACTTTTCCCATGTCTTTTAAGTAATCAAGAGAGAAAAGCGAACGAGCTTCAACAGGTGTTAAGGATTTGAGTTCGTCTTTGGAGAACTCGCGCCGGATGTGATCGGTATCTCCTTCAGCAACCAAGTAAAATGTCTGGTCTTTCGGGTTGATTCCCAGCGCAATCTTATCGGAAATGACTGCCGCCGCTTTCATGGCGTTGTTGAAATCTTCGCCGGCAATCACAATCTTGCCCGGGAGGCTGATGGTCGGGGGATTGGGATCTTTCCTTATGGTATTGACATCCAGAAGCGTGATGGAGTAGTGGTATCCATGAACAGAAACCGACATCTTCTGCGCATTGTCCCCGAGTTCAAGGCTGATTAAGTCGCCTTTACCGGCCATGCCGAAGATGTTTTTCATTTTGGATATGTCAATGCCCATCTGGCTTTCCGTTGCAACGAACGAATCGAACGCTTCTTTCTTGAGCGTAAGACCAATCATCGCCACATTGGCGGTATCAACCGCCCGCGTGGAGATCCCGTTTTCGTCCGTATGCAGTCGGCACTCCGGGATGAGGGCCGAGATCGCATCGATGAATTCCTTGAAAATATCTGCATCAATCGTAGCTTTTAACATTGCATACCCCTTAACACATTATCTTATAC
>JBAXDE010000131.1:0-6020 GCA_037141115.1 Methanomicrobiales archaeon
TTGCTGATTGCAGGGTGTCGAACTGCTATGTCTCATGTCAAAGATGACTTCGCACCAAGTTCTGGCAACTAACTTTGTTCATCATAGTAATTGATAGGGAAGATTCCTACAAGTAACAATCATTAAGGAGGTTAAAAATATGATAAGTTTTAAAAAAAACCGAGGCTCCGTTCTCTCCCTCGGATGCACCATAGCGTTGATCTGCATGGTAACTGCCGTGATAATTCCCGGTGCGAGTGCCAGCACTTCGAACGTCGATCTTGGATCGGCGGGTAATTTTACGATTCTGGCAAAATCAGGAATCACAACCACGGGAACAACATCAATTGTTGGAAATATTGGCGTGAGTCCAATCGCTGCGACATCAATGACCGGGTTTGGCCTCATCATGGATCCCTCAAATCAGTTTTCGACATCGAATCTGGTTGTTGGAAGAATATATACAGCCGATTATACGGATCCCACTCCCGCTAAAATGTCTACAGCGGTAGGCGATATGGAAAGAGCGTATACGAATGCCGCCGGACGAACTCCGGGGGTTACCGAACTGGGCACCGGAAATATTGGTGGAATGACCATCGCCCCGGGGGTCTACAAATGGGGTACTTGTGTGATGATCCCAGCCGATGTCACTCTCTCGGGTGGCCCGAATGATGTATGGATATTCCAGATAGCACAAACTCTCGATATCGCCTCGGGTAAGCAGGTTATCCTCAAGGGCGGTGCACAGGCAAAGAATATCTACTGGCAGGTTGCAGGTGCAACAACGCTGGGAACCTACTCTGTGTTCAATGGAAATATTCTGGGTGCAACGAATATTGCATTAAAAACGGGCGCAACGTTAAACGGCAGAGCCCTTGCACAGACCGCAGTTACCCTGGACGCGAATAAGGTGACCGTCCCCCGCGGCGTGTAGATGTAATCAGACTGATCAAACCGAGATTCCCGCGTATCACTGGTAAATATCGGAAGTAGAATGAACGCGGGGATTTATGAGAGAGGTAAGAATCAGAAAGATTTTCCCCTCTCTTTTTTTGTCTCTCTCCATATTTCTTTTAAAAAAACCGTTTTTAGGGGTGTTTCTGAACACGCCCACCCTGAAATTTCCTTAAAATCAAAAGGGGGGGGTGTTTTTGTTGCCATCCCGCCACCTGCCTGACCACCGCCCCCGCCAGCTGCCCCTGTACTCCCGCCCTCTCCTTCAGGCGCGATTCAAGGGCATCGCACAACATGCGAGTAATAAAGTGATGATACTGGAGGAATCAGGAGAACCAGTGGTGGGGCAAATTGACGGTGGCCGGATAGGTGTTTCGGATCCCGGTTTTTTTCATTTTCTCTGTACATGTCTATGTACAATAGAGGACCAGATGTGAGCGGTTTACCGCACTATATCTAAGGGAGAGTATTGCAATATCTCAATACCCGTCACACCCCAAGTCACAACCCTTAACGCACATCAACGAGAATAAATTGTATCGTAGGATCTCATCTATGGCCCGGCAAAGCACCAAGAAACAGAAGAGCAGTAACGGAGCCAACCTCGGATTCGAGGCAACCCTCTGGGCTGCTGCCGACAAGCTCCGTGGCCACATGGATGCAGCGGAATACAAGCATGTGGTTCTCGGACTTATTTTCCTGAAATACATATCCGATGCCTTTGAGGAGCGACACGTAAACCTTGAGACCGAGCTCTTCGATCCCAAGAGCGAATGGTACATTGCCGAACCGCAGGCCCGGTACCTGACCCTAGAAGACCGGGACGAATACCTGGCGGCCAATGTTTTCTGGGTGCCAAAAGAAGCCCGCTGGTCATCTCTCCAGGCAAACGCGAAGCAGCCCACGATCGGGAAACTGATCGATGACGCGATGGTGGCAGTTGAGCGGGACAACCCCTCGCTCAAGGGTGTGCTGCCGAAGGATTATGCCCGCCCGGCACTGGACAAGACCCAGCTTGGTGAGCTGATCGATCTGATTGGGACCCTCGGACTGGGCGAGAAGGAGCACCGGTCGAAGGACATCCTCGGCCGCGTGTACGAGTATTTCCTCTCGCAGTTTGCAAGTGCGGAAGGAAAGAAGGGTGGGCAATTCTATACACCACGGTCCGTTGTAAAGACCTTGGTCGAGATGATCGAGCCGTACAAGGGCCGGGTGTACGACCCGTGCTGCGGTTCGGGTGGGATGTTTGTCCAGAGCGAGAAATTTGTCGAGGCGCACGGGGGAATGTCGCGGATATCGCGGTCTACGGACAGGAGTCCAATCCCACGACATGGAAACTGGCCGAGATGAACCTCGCCATCCGGGGGATCGAGGGCAACCTCGGCCCCGAACATGCAGATAGTTTCCACCGCGACCTGCACCCGGACTTAAAAGCGGATTTCATCCTCGCCAACCCCCCGTTCAATATGAGTGACTGGGGCGGCGAGCGGCTCAAAGAGGATGCCCGCTGGAAGTATGGCCTCCCCCCGGCCGGCAACGCGAACTTTGCATGGGTGCAGCACTTCATCTACCATCTCGCACCGACCGGCATCGCGGGCTTCGTGTTCGCGAACGGGTCCATGTCCTCGAACCAGTCCGGCGAGGGCGAAATCCGGAAGAACATCATTGAGGCTGATCTTGTGGACTGCATGATTGCGATGCCGGGCCAGCTCTTCTACTCCACCCAGATCCCGGTCTGCCTCTGGTTCGTGACCCGGGACAAGAAGAACCACCGGTTCCGCAACCGTCGCGGCCAGACGCTCTTTATCGACGCCCGGAAGATGGGCTCTTTGATTGACCGGGTGCACCGCGATCTCACCGATGAGGACATTGCCCGGATTGCATCCACGTATCATGCATGGCGAGGCGAGAAGGAAGCCGGGGAGTATGCGGATGTGCCGGGGTTCTGCAAGAGTTCCTCTGTTGAAGATATCCGTAAGAATGGCTTTGTTTTGACGCCCTGGCGGTATGTGGGCGCTGAGGATGTCGTGGATGATGGCGAGCCGTTTGAGGAGAAGATGGGGCGGCTGGCGGCGAAGCTTGGGGAGCAGTTTGCTGAGTCGGAGCGGTTGGAAGGGGAGATTGTGGAGAATCTTGCCGGGCTCGGGCTCCGGTTGTGAGAAGCAAACCGGGAAGGATCTAATACAACAATTTCATCGCTGGGCATGTGCCGGAAGTATGCAGGAGGGCGTGGATTGTTGCGACCGTGTCGCAATAATCTCCTCTGGAGGGGGGATGCGCTCCAGATATCTCCTTTGTTAAAGAGACTGGCCTCTTCTCCCACACCCGGGCGTTTCCAGTTGCGAAAAGCTAGTATGGATGGGAGGATAATAATGGAACAGGTATACTATGGCATCAACCAGTGAGATGGTGGAGGAGAAGATCCGCAGGCTCCCGCCGGATCTCCAGCAGAATGTGCTGGATTATATCGAGAGTCTTTCCCGGCAGTCGGAACGGGCGGCAACCGGCAGGTTCACGTTCGCGTGGGAAGGATGCATCTCCCACTTAAAGGCGAAGTACTCATCGGTCGATCTCCAGCACAAGGCGCTTGACTGGTGGACCTGATATGTACTTAGTGGATACCAATATTTTTCTGGAAGTCATGCTGAAGTAGGAGAAGGCGCCTGCTGTCAAGGAGTTCTTCAACCGTGCCGACATGTCCCTGCTTGCCATCAGCGATTTTTCCCTATTTTCCATCGGGATCATTTTTGCGCGGGAGAAGAACCCGGAACCTTTCCTGAACCTGGTGAATGACGATATCCGGAAGAGCGGTATTACCCTGCTCTCGCTGCACCTTGAGGACTTCTCCCGGCTCTTCGAATATTGCGAAAAGTTCCGACTCGATTTCGATGACGCGTACCAGTATGCACTTGCCGAGCGCCACAACCTCTCTATCGTGAGCTTTGATCGGGACTTTGACCGGACGGAGAGGGGGCGGGTTGAGCCGGAGAGGCTGTTCCGGGATACGCGGTGAACCATGATCCCTATCAGGTTCTTAACAGGGTCTTAACAACCGAAAACCAGTACGGATGAATTTCAAAACAAATTAAAGCGAAAAGAAAAATGCCAACGATTTTGCCTTTTTCAAAGGTCTTAACATATTCTCATCGTGTTATGTACCGGCAGGTGAGGCAATGACTAGCTGTATTATCCTGCAATCGTCCCACAGGCTGTGGGATAATTGTGATGTGGTGTCCGGCATGAATCTTCGACAGATTCCCGGCTTCGTGCTGACGCCCGGGTGGTATGTGGGCGCCGGGGATGTCGTGGATGATGTCGAGCCGTTTGAGGAGAAGATGGGGCGGCTGGCGGCGAAACTCGGGGAGCAGTTCCGGGAGTCGGAGCGGTTGGAAGGGGAGATTGACGGGAATCTGAAAGGGTTGGGATACCAGATATGACCGAAGAGCAGGATCTCGAAGAAGATCTAAAACCGAGTACCGGAGATTTTGCTCATACTGGAGTGAGATCTGGACTATCTACTGCCCCATTTGTTGGGGGACCTTTGGCGGAATTTTTCGCGATGATTATCGCACCTCCCCTTGAAAAAAGGCGAGATGCGTGGTTGATCGAAATTTTCACACGCTTGAAAAAATTAGAAGAAGAAATTGATGGATTTAAAATTGAAAATCTCACGAAAAATGAAAATTTCATCAGTACATTATTTTATGCAACACAAATTGCGATGAGAACTCATCAACAAGAAAAACTCGAAGCACTGAAAAATGCAGTAATAAATTCCATTTCTATGCCCACAGTTGATGAGAATCTTCAATTGATTTTTCTGAATCTTATTGACCGGTATACACCGTGGCATCTAAAATTGTTACAATTTGCAGATAATCCCCGCAAGTATGGTGAAAGTCATGGGGTTAAGTACCAAGGCTGGACTATCGGGGGCAGTCTAGGAACCGTGATAGAAGTTACATTTCTGGAACTGAAGCAAAAGGAAGAGTTTTACGAGCAGATTGTAAAAGAAATGATTTCAAATGGTTTACTAAAACAAGGTAGTTATTTGAACGCTATGATGACCGAAGACGGGATGTTTGCTTCGCGAACAACAGATATGGGCAAGCTGTTCCTTCAATTCATTAGCATATCCCCAGAAATTAAAAATTGATTCGATTATGAAAGATGACTGGATTCCAACAACGATTGGAGAACAAATTACACTTCAGCGAGGCTTCGATATCACAAGATCTGAGCAACGGCTGGGTAAGGTTCCAGTAATATCTTCTGGGGGTATTTCGAGTTATCATGATACGTCACAATTGCCCGGCCCTGGAGTAATTCTTGGTAGAAAAGGTGTCGTCGGGAGCGTCTATTATATCGAATCGGAATATTGGCCTCATGATACCACATTGTGGGTGAAAAATTTTCATGGAAATGATCCACGCTTCGTTTACTATTTTTTTAGGAATTTTGCACCACGATTAGCTAAATTAGATGTGGGATCTGCAAATCCAACACTCAACAGGAATCATGTACACCCGACAGAAATCCTCTGGCCCGTACTTCCTATACAGCACGCCATCGCCCGCATCCTCGGCTCGCTCGATGACAAGATCGAGCTCAACCGCCAGATGAACGAGACGCTCGAAGCGATGGCACGGGCGATCTTCAAGAGCTGGTTCGTGGATTTCGATCCGGTGCGGGCGAAGGCCGAGGGGCGTGACACCGGGCTGCCGGCTGATGTTGCGGCGCTGTTTCCGGATGGGTTTGAGGAGGTTGATGGGCGGGAGGTGCCGAGGGGGTGGGGGGTTAAACCGCTCTCTGATTCATTTGATGTAAGGATGGGCCAATCTCCACCGGGGACAACATACAATGAAAATGGAGAAGGGATTTCCTTTTTCCAAGGCAGAACAGATTTTGGATTCCGTTATCCCACGGTTCGGATATTTTGTACAGCACCAACCCGATTTGCTGAAGTGGGGGATACGTTAGTCAGTGTTCGGGCTCCTGTAGGGGATATCAATTTGACACGAGAGAAATGTTGGCTCTTCGCTATTCTGAGTGGGTAACTCCATATAAACCAAGTTTGATTAGGT
>JBAXDE010000132.1:0-6006 GCA_037141115.1 Methanomicrobiales archaeon
TCCTCTGGCCATAGCAGCAGCCCTTACTCATTGCGGAACCTACCGCCCGCTGATCCACGCTGCCACCGCAGAGAACCGTAAGGAATTCTGCCTCCTTGCAAAACAACACGGCTGCCCGCTGGTCATTAAGGGAAAAACGATCGATGAACTCGCCCAACTTGCCAAAGACTGTGCAGCTGATGGAGTGCAGGATCTTATTCTCGATCTGTCACCGGATTCATTCCAGGATTTTATTGTCAAGTCTACAACGATCCGTCAGCTCGCCATCACACGGGCTGCTCCAGATCTCGGATACCCGGTATTTCTCGATGCGTCGATAATGGAGATGCAGGATGCAGGTATTGCGCTCGGGATTGCAAAATACGCATCGGTAATCGTATCCACCCCCCTCAATCCTGCAACCGCAAAAGCAGCACTCACCCTGCGCCAGAATATTTACACGGACCCCCAGAAACCGATCCAGATGAACCCGGGCCTGTACCGGGTTGGAGAACCTGGAAAGAACGCGCCCGTGCTGATGACGGTGAACTTCTCGCTCACGTTCTTCACCCTCCAGGGATATCTGGAATCCACCCGCCTGCCCTGTTTCATGCTAATTGTCGATACAGAGGGGCTTTCGGTGCTCACCGCCGTTGCTGCGGGAAAACTCAGTGAGACCCTGGTGAGGGACTCGATAAAGAAGTTCGCGGTAGAAGATGAGGTCTCGCACAGAAAGCTCATCATACCGGGCTATGCATCCCCGCTCTCGGGCAGGATTGAGGAAGCAACCGGGTGGAAAGTTATGGTCGGGCCTCGGGATGCTGCCGAGATTGGGGAGTACCTGCACGAGGAGTGGAAACAATAGATGCGGACCGTCACGTTTCTTCCCGGTTACCGGAAGATCGAGATCGCCCGGGGCTGCACCATCCTTGATGCGGCCCAGCGGGCCGGCCTGAATATCAACGTTGTCTGCGGAGGACTGGGGAAATGCGGGAAATGCATTGTCTATGTCCAGTCGGGAAAGACTATTTTTGATGCGCAGAAATACGGGAGGTTCTTTACTCAGGATGAACTCTCTAAGGGCGCATGCCTTGCCTGTGAGACAACGATTGAAGGGGATCTCCAGGTCTTTATTCCCGAGAGCACACTTATCCAGGAACAGAAGATCCTCATTGACGGGCAGGAGAAGGAGATCGAGTTTCACCCATCGGTCAGGAAATATTATGTTGAACTCCAGCCTCCCAGCCTCTCCGATCCCTCGCCGGATCTCTCCCGCCTGCTGTGGGGCATCCAGAAGACCGGTGGCCCTGCTGCCGAAAAGATGTATGTACCATTGGAAGTACTCCGCGAGATTCCCTCAATCCTGCGCCATTCCGAGTGGAAAACAACCGGAACGATTGCCCTTGTACCAGGAGGATATCGCCTGGTGGATTTACAGGAAAATGACACCTCCAAAAGACTCTATGGTGCAGCAGTTGACCTGGGTTCCACAACGATCGTAGTGTATCTCTGGGATCTCGTCTCGGGTAAAGTTGCCGGTGTGGCCTCGAATTACAACCGCCAGATCAGTTGCGGAGAGGATATTTTAGCCCGGGTCAATTTTGCCCGCAAGAACGGTCTTGAAAAACTTCAGACGCTTGCAACCGAGAGCATCAATGCGGCCATCACATCGGCCTCAAATACCGCAGGAATTGACCGGGAGGATATCTACGAAGTAGTTGTTGCGGGAAATACCGTAATGACCCATATGCTGCTTGGCATAGACCCGGCCTATATGATCGCTGAGCCGTATGTTCCGGTGGTGCGCAGGGCGCTTTCCGTAGCAACCGGCAGGATCGGTATAGCCTGCAATCCCAACGGCGGGCTCTTTGTCTTTCCCGCGGTCAGTGATTTTATCGGCGGTGATATCATTGCCGATATCCTTGCCTGCGGTATGAATGAGAAAGAAGAGATCTCCCTTCTTATCGATATCGGGACAAATTTTGAAGTCGTGCTGGGGAACAATGAATGGATGTTCTCATGTGCCGGAGCAGCCGGTCCTGCACTTGAAGGCGGCGAAGTACTCTTTGGTATGCGGGCAAACCCGGGTGCAATTGAAAAGATTACTATTGAACCCGTAACGCTTAACCCGGTCTATTCCACCATCAATGGCATAAAACCCCGGGGGATCTGTGGATCGGGACTCATCGATCTCCTGGCAGAACTTCTCTGTACCTGTGTCATTGACCGGACCGGTCGTATAAACACCGGAATTTCCAATCCCCGTATCCGTACAACCGGACACTTCCCCGAATATGTTATTGCATGGTCCAAAGAGACCGATATTGGTAAAGATATCGTCATTACGGAGAATGATATCAAGAACCTGATCATGAGCAAGGCATCGGTGCATGCGGCATGCCTGACCCTGATGAAACAGGCGGGGATTTCACGGCGCGAGATTACCACCATCTATTTCGCCGGGGCATTTGGCAATTATATCAACAAGAAGAACGCCACCATCATCGGTCTCATTCCCGAGATCGCGATCGAACGGGTGATCAATATCGGCAACGGGGCGGTAACCGGGGCAAATATCGCGCTTATCAACCGGCGGAAGAGAAAAACCTTAGATGAGATAGCCTTCCGGATTGCCTACATTGAACTCAATGCCGAATCGTCATTCATGGATGAATACACGTCCAGCACCTTCCTGCCCCATACGGACCTGACACTCTTTCCCATTGTCCAGAAACTCCTGGATACCTGCCGACTACCAAAGAGGGGATAACGATGGCTAAGATGATCTCATCTCCCCATTCCTGTGCCACCGGTGTCGGTGCACTTCCCCATAAAAATTCCCGCGAGGCCTGTGAAGATGTGCTGGAAATCTTCCCCAACTTCCCGTATATTCCCACGTTACCCGATCGGGGACAACTCGAGAGCATTGTCTTTAATGATTCCGAACAGTTGCCCGGGCGTCTCATACGCGATGATCGGCTCCTCTTTGACAGTTCAAAAGACCAGACTGCCGCCATGGAACAGGTGTACAGGGATTATGTGGAGGGAAATTTCGCATCCTATGCCCTGCATGAAAATTATGCATCTGCCTTCATCGAAATGATGTCGCACGATCTGTCTCAGGTCAGCATATTAAAATTCCAGGTTACCGGCCCGGTCACCTTTGGTATGCAGGTGGTGGATGCAGACAAACGTCCGATCTACTACGATACCCAGCTTGCTGATGTGCTTGCCAAGATGCTGGCCTTAAAAGCCCGCTGGTGCGAAGTCGAGATGAAGAAGAGGACTGGTGTCAAAGAGACCCTCATAGTACTCAATGAGCCGTATCTCGCCTCACTGGGATCTTCAGTCGTGCCCGTTGACAAGGAGACGGTGAAGTCAGGCTGGGAAGATATCGCGTCGATGGTCCAGGGGGGTTTAGGTATCCATTGCTGCTCGAATACAGACTGGGAGTTCGTTCTCGGGCTCAACCCGTCGGTCGTCTCTATCGATGCATACGCGACAGCAAAGGAATTCCTCCTCTATGCAGACACCATTACCGGCTACATGGAACGGGGAGGAGTTGTTGCATGGGGCATTGTTCCGGCAGACGCCCGGATCTTTGAAACAGAGACCACAGAATCCCTGTACCGGAAATATCTTGACATTCGCACGCAGCTCTGCACACGTATGCCCGAAGATCTCTTTGATGCACAGTCACTGATCACCCCGAGCTGTGGGATACGGTTTGCCGATCGTACCTCTGCGTGTTCCATCATGCAGACAGCAACTGATATTTCCCATCGCATCCGGAAAGAGAACACGGGATAAATACAGGTTTTTTTCATGCACAACCATCCCTTCACGATAGTCGTTTCCGGAAAAGGCGGAACCGGTAAGACAACACTCAGCTCCCTGCTCGTCCGTTCATTCATTGAGATGGGAGAACGCCCGGTGCTTGCTGTCGATGCAGATCCCAATGCAAATTTCCATGAAGCCCTTGGTGTGACCATTGTTGAGACCATGGGCAGTATGCGCGAGGAAGCCTTCACGCGAAAGATCCCCCCCGGTATGAACCGGCATGATTATGTCCGGTTCAGATTCCGGCAGTCACTGGTTGAGGCAGAAGGTTTCGACCTGGTGGCAATGGGGAGACCGGAAGGCAGCGGATGTTACTGTTTTGCAAACGATCTCCTCTCCGAATGTATGACCGAACTGGAACGGGATTACCGCTTCATTGTGATCGATACGGAAGCGGGCATGGAACATATCAGCCGGGGGACCATCGGGAAACCGGATCTTTTGTTAATTGTCAGTGATCCCGGAGCCCGGGGACTGCGCACGATCTCGCGGATACGGGAGATCGCCACCGAGCTGGGGCTGGAACCGGAGAAGATCCATGTGGTCTTCAATAAATACAAAAACGGCACAGCACCGGTCGATATCGGCACGGAAACGCCCATTGCATTACTCCCGGATGATCCGGAAGTAGAAGCCGCAGATCTCGCTGCAACACCGGTCTCACAGATTCCCAAAAACAGTCCGGCCCGGATGGCAGTTCGCAAACTTGCAGAAAATATTCTGAACCTTGCAAAAGAGCGGGGAAGAGCTTAAAAAAATTAGCTCTCCAATATTTCGTCTGGGTAAGAGACAATACAAAAATAAATGTGAGGATTCCACGCAACAGGGTCTCTTTTTAGGCACGTTGGGAAAAGGCGGTTTAACATTTCCTTGGTTCTGCTGAAACGGATATGAACGGGCGTTCGCACCCGAAGCATGAAAATCGTATTTTACGAGGTTCCCCCGCTTCAGGGCCTCTCTTTAGGTACAGCGGGTCAAGAATGTGTCCTACAATTTATTTTAAGTCATTGATTCGACGCGGGGGCGGCGGATTCATCGTTATTGGGGGTATGGGGGTCTCAACCCCCATCATCGTAAATGAATGATGTAATTCTCATGGGGAAATTTTTTTAAGTGGTTCGCTTTATCTCGACCAACTGTTATGATTGTGACCCCCTCTCTCCCCAAAAGGGGGAGGCAACCCAAGGGGAGCACCCCCTTGACCCCCAATGGGTCCGGTTTTTTCTCTAACTTTACAAACCCTATCGCACAATTGGGAATGCCCGGACGGTGGGGAGGATGTATGGTCTGCCGGGGCCCTTAAGCGCAACGACTTGTTTTGATTGAGGGTTTCAAGAGAGTCATTTCTTCATTAAAACCGCCGCGGGAGTGCCCCGGGTGGATAAATAAAAAGTATACCGGCCGCCCTCTTTGTCCCGCTGTGCCTATAATAGCTCATGAGGCAGGGTACTATCGCTATATCATTAATTTTCATAGATCGATTGCGAACACCCGTTCATGATTGTTTCAACAGAAAAAAAGGGATTAAAGGAAGACTGCAACAGCAATGGTTGTTGTCCAGAGGCCGTTTTTGTCCCCTTCGGCTGACTGGCAGGTATGTTTTGTCTTGATAATCTTCCCGCTTGCTTTATAGATCTGTTCGCGCTCCTGCCATGCCAGACTTGCATCGAACTTGATGCCAAGCGTGGTGGCGAGCATGGTTGCTGCAAGATCTTCTGCATATTCCCCGGTCTTATCCTGGGTTTCTCCGTACGCGTGGTGTTCAGAGAGATAGCCATAATCCTCAACTTCCTTGGGCAGGGCAAGACCGATGGCAGACGATACCAGACGATTGGGTTCATTGGTGTCATTCCGGGCCATGACACAGAAAGTGATCCCACCCGGGAGGAGTTGTTTCAATCCGTCCGATTTGCAGATCTGTTTACAATTGGGGGGAAATATACTCGAAACATACACCAGATTGCACTTCTCTATCCCGGCCCGTCGTAATGCCAGTTCAAAGGAGGCAAGACGGTCTTTATGGACACCAACACCTTTGGTGAAAAATATCTGGGTCGGAACAAACATATTTTTTAAATATTATCTGTTCCCTTTTTAAGTTTTGGTCAATTGGATAGTATTTTGTTGAAAAAAGGTATCCTCTCGAAAAAGTGGGGGAAGGTATAAATCCGGTCACAAATATATTAT
>JBAXDE010000133.1:0-6001 GCA_037141115.1 Methanomicrobiales archaeon
TCATAACTCTCTTTTGTACTCGCGCGTTTTCCCATAGAATCAGGAACAATAGTTTCATGTCATTCTCGTTTAAATTTTGCCGTTTTGATATGGATTTTACTCTGGAGAAAAAACGGGAAATTCAAAAAATCGCCTGCTGGTTGTATTTTTTAACAATTGGGCAGATGTTGCTGGACAAAAACTAAAAATCCCGTCTGTAAAATATGAAAACGATAAAAAAACCGGAATGTTCTCCATTAGTTTTATGGGGAAAACAAAAAAATAGAATAATTGATGGATGATAAAAAGCACGGGTCCTTGAAGATTGAGAATATCGTTGCCTCGGGGGTCATCGCGGATTCCATTGACCTTATGGAGATATCAAAAAAGATTGAGAACTGCGAGCTCAATACAAAAAGGTTCCCCGGGGCGGTATACCGGATTGTTGATCCCAAGATCGCCGTGCTGATCTTTTCTTCCGGAAAAGTGGTCATGACCGGCCTCCGTAGCCAGCAGGCACTTGGCGAGGGGCTCAGGATTATCCGGACGTCGCTTGGGGATGCCGGTGTCGAGACCCTCAAAGAACCCAGGATTGCGATCACCAATATGGTCTGTTCGTACAATCACGGTAAATCCATCAATCTCAATAAAGTGGTCATCACCCTCAATCTCGAGAATATCGAGTATGAACCCGAACAGTTCCCCGGTCTTGTGTACCGCATCAGGGAGCCAAAGATCGTGGCCCTGCTCTTCTCTTCGGGAAAGATCATCTTAACGGGCGGAAAGAATATGGAAGATATCCGGAAGGGACTTGACTTCCTTGAGCAGAAACTCGAAAGCATTGGATAATATTTTTTAGCGATCCTTCACCACATGACCTTATGACCAGTACCGGTGAGTCTGGATAAAATTGCGCTCCGCCTTGAGGATCTCGCGATAGAAAGCATCACCTTCGGCCTGCGTCCCCAGGATCCGTGAAGCATTTTCCGGGCCAACTCCGCGGGCAGAAAGGGCAATCACCGCTTTCTTCCCGCTGGAGAGCACGATATTGGCACTTTTAATGAGTCGCTGCTCGATCGCCCGCTCTTCTGCGTTCTTCTTGGGCTTCCTGAGCATCGCATACTGCTCCTCATCAAAGGGTTTGATGGCGGCAATCAGGCGGGCCCCGCACTTCGGGCACTGGGGCGGATCCGGGACCCGGGATACAACGGTCTTGCTCTTCCAGTCCCGGCAGTTCATGCAGGCGAGAATGATATCATCCTGTTCGAGCCTGCGCTTTAAGGTGGCAATCACCGCATGATCGGCAGTTGGCGGGGGAATCTGGTCCCGGGACGAGAGCAGTCCCCCGGCACCTATGAGGGAATGAGGGCCCAGCGCAACCTGGATCTTTCCGTCTTTGACCAGGGCGACGATTCCAGCCGCAGTACTGACGTCCATGTAATCTGAGAGGAGTTCGCGGTACGCTTCCTGCTGGACAACGGTATTATCAAAGAAATCGAGCAGCCGGTGGATGCTGATCTTCTCGTAATCCGCATCCGAATCGATTGCACCGAACTTTTTTGCGATCTGCACCAGTTTCCATTTGAAGAGCGCAGTACGTTTCAAAGCGAGCTGGAGGATGCCGGCCATGTGGGCCGGGTTGAGGGAGATGAGCAGGTCCCGCACATCGGCGGCCCGGATGGACGAGGGAAGGCGCAGAAGCATCCGGTAGGCATCGAGTTCGAGACCAACGGTTGTCCCGTACCGGGCTGAGATCAGGATCGAGAGCACGCGACCGAGCGCCTCGTTTGCCTTGTGCCCGGCACAGACATTGCAGACAACCCCGTCATCAGTATTCTCAAGCGTGATCAGATCATCCGTAGGAACGAGCGAACGGTTCGTGTCCATCTCGGAAAGGAATGCTCCGGCAAAGGCAATCCCCTCATCCCCGGCAGCGTAATCCGCAATCTTCCGGGTTCGCCGCACTTGCCCGACTTCCCGGGCAACATTGAACGGCACCGGGATCTGTTCGCCTTCCCAGGAGGGCAGTTCCCCGAGCGCCTTCTTTGCCGGTTCAACGGTAAGTTTCCCGTCCGCGATATCCAGCACGCGCCAGAGCTGGCCCTTCGTGATGAAGACTGCACCGGTGTGCACCCAGCCGACAACAAACGATTCATCAAGCGTGCCCACGGTCCGCCGTGAGACCATGTCAAAGACCGGCACTTTCCGTTCATAATGGATCATCGAGAGGTTGTTGGAGAGGTACCGCCGGGCCCGACCGGTGGTGATGATACGACTCCCGTCATTGCGGATGAGGCGGTGCTCTTCCATCTGCTTGCAGACATCCTCCAGCAGCGACTCGCACCGGGGATAGAGAGCGGTGCGTTCAAGGATCTCAACAATGGCCGAACGCTCGATCTCCCCATACTCCACCGCGATCGCGGCTACCTGGTTGGCGAGCACATCGGCTGCATTCCGGGGGAGGACAACCGGTTCGATCTCATTTCCCTTGGCCATCTTCGCGATGACCAGCGATTCGAGCAGGTCGTCAAAACCGGTGGCAAAGATGGTGCCCCGGGAGATGGTGTTGAGCTGGTGCCCGGCCCGGCCAACCCGCTGCACCAGCCGGGCCACTTCGCGGGGGGAACCGAACTGGATAACGTGATCCACCCGGCCGATATCGATCCCCAGTTCCATGGAAGAAGTGCAGATGAGGGTACGGATCTCCCCATTCTTGAACCGCTCCTCCGCATCGATCCTCACCTCTTTGGAGAGGGACCCGTGATGAACCTCAACATCCCCGTGCTCAAAGAGCGCATGTCCCAGCGCTTCGGCCGTCACCCGGGTGTTGACAAAGACCAGCGTGGAACCTTCGCGCTTCAGCGCCTTGGAGAGTACATCGGTCTGGTGTTTAAAATCATCGCCAACGTATTTTACCGAGATCTCCAGGTGCTTTGCAACCGGTACCTGCACCACAGAACACGGGCGATCCCCGCAGAGGAAGCGGGCGATCTCTTCCGGGTTACCTACCGTTGCCGAGAGTCCGATGCGCTGGAATTCCCCGGCATAGACATGCAGGCGTTCCAGCGCAACGGCCAGCTGTGCACCCCGCTTGCTTCCGGCCAGCTCATGGACTTCATCCACGATCACGTACCTGACCTGTTTGAGATGCTGCCGGAGACATTTCCCCATGAAGAGTGCCTGCACCGTTTCAGGAGTTGTGATCAGGAGGTCCGGGGGTTTGAGCGCCTGTTTGCGGCGCTCTGCCATGGGTGTATCGCCATGCCGCACCCCGACTGTCAGGCCAAGTTCTCCGCACCACCACTGCATACGGGAGAGGATATCCCGGTTGAGTGCCCGGAGCGGGGTGATGTAGATGGCCTTGAATCCCCCGCCGGCCGGAAGCGAGAGCAAGCCATCGAAGACCGGAAACATTGCGCTCTCGGTCTTTCCGGTACCGGTGGGAGCTATCAGGACGAGATGTTTCCCGTGAAGGATCAGGGGAATGGCCTGGCTCTGCGCATCGGAGAGGCGGGTAAACCCGCGCTTACGGATGCATTCCTGCACCTTTGGATTGAGCAACTCAATCTGCTTCATCAGGAATCAGTGCCCGCAGGGGTCCGATGTACGTCCCATCGGCAAGGATGATCTCGGTATCCTCTTTGTTCATCAGCCGCGAGAGCGGTGAGAAGGGTTTTTTTATGATCTGGAGGATGTCGTACCCGGCAATCTCATTGAACGAAGGCACAAAGAGTACCCGGCTTGGCGTGCCTTTGCCAGAGAGCGATATCCCATCGGGACCTTTCGGATCAATGCCGGCCCGCAGGTACGCGGGTGTCTGCAATGCGCAGCCAACCTCGTCCCGGAGCGAGAGCAGGGGATGGTGATGCCCGATAACGATCAGGCCTCCGGCCAGTTCCGGTGCCGGGATCATGTGCCCGTGAAGATATCCGACCCCATCGATAACCGCCCCGTCTTTGGGCCGGAGCTCATCTTCCTGCAGGAACCGTTCCAGTCCGATATCATGGTTACCGGGGAACACATGGAGCGGCAGTCTTGCCCGGAGGGAATCCAGAATTTTTGGCAGCTCGTGAAATTCCTGCCAGGTCAGGGCGGGGATGCTGTGCTTGATATCGCCCAGCAGGATGAGCGCATCCGGTTTTGTCGAGTCGATAACCTTGTGGAGGCGTTCAAGTCTCCGCTCGGTCCGGCTCTTGAAGTGCAGGCCGTGGGCAGCCAGGTCAGCCTCGATCCCGAAATGGAGGTCCGCAACAATGAGCATACGCTGATCGCCTTCGATGACCAGTGCCGGGCCCTCCCCGATAAATTCCATCTTCATAATGGCTTGACAAATCCTTTCTGGGGCTGGTAGCATTCATCGTCAACAATGAGCGACTCAATCGCGGCGAGCACATCAGCCGGGGCGATCCTGCGTTCCCCCGTCTGGCGGAGGATCTCTTCAACCGCAATGCCCCGGGGACCGCTGGCTGCATGCATGATCTCCATTACCAGTTCACGGACCAGCGATGATTCGACTTCCAGGGGGACGGGTACCTGTTCGGCAGGTTTGATGCTCTGCACCGCACAGCCAACCATGTCCGCGAGCGCCTGGAGTTGTTCCGGCGTAGTTGCGTAGTGGCGGTGCGCAGTGAGGACACGCGGGTCTTTGCATGTATCGAGTTGGGCAAGCCGGAGCTCTTCAAGTCGCGTGAGGGCTTCAGCGGTCGCAAGCGTCCACTGGTCCCGGACCGCACGGTCCACCACCATAACGCTATCCGGCCGTACCGAGAGATCCACTCGGTCGTTCCGGCGGTACAGCTGGGCCCGGCCCGTTACGGTCACAAAGGAAGGCACAGGAATCGTTCTGACCTGCTCTGCCAGGGCGGAATCTTTCCCGCCGATAACCAGGTTGAATGCCCCGGTTGGATCTGCCAGCCGGCATCGCAGCATATCGCCGTACTCGGTTATCTCGGTGATTGCCCCCGCGAGATACACCTGCCGGCACCAGGCTCCACCGGGGGTCACGACCCAGGCTGCGCTCTCGCCGTCACTTCCCTGGACTGAGAGGGTGGAGCCGGAAAAATCCCCGGCAAAGACCCGTGCTGCGCCTTCCATATTTCGTAATAAAATGGTCCGGGTGAGATATTCAAGATATAGTCAGTGCCTATGTGGGGACCGGTGATCAGCAAAGATTTGCATCTTCTCTCAGGTCTTGTTGGAAGGTGCAGGCCGATGTTCTGAATGTCTGAACAAGCGGGACGACATTGATACACGGCTGACGAAGTGCAACACCGAGTCGCTCGATATCATCGAGGAGCTGGAGTGCGAGGATGTGCACAAGGACAACCGGCCCGAGAAGAAGCGGGGGTAGGGGGACCGGAAGCCCGGGGAGCGGCTGTGGGAGCCGGAGAAGAGGGGCCGGGAATCATCCGAGAAGCCCAAGCAGGTGCAGTCGGCGGTGACGAAGATGCATGTGGGGCATGAACTTACGCCTCCGAAATATCAGAAGGTCCGGAGGAAGAGGTAGAGGGGGTTAGTATTTTTTACCGGGCATCGGAGGGGTTAAAGGAATTACAAGAATATGTGAAATGTTCATGAAATCATAATGAATTGAAACCTCAGCCGTCGTTGACTTAAAATGTTCAAAGCTCCACGACAAGGAAATTTCTAAATAGCTTTAGTTTTTTTCCTTCTTACTTTCCTTCTCTTAAATTCATCTTTCAGATTTTTTGCTATGAATCCAACATCTAAAATAACATCAGCAGCGATTATGAATAATTGTAAATTCCAGTGCAAATCATCAATTTCTTTCGAATCTAATCGTAGGCTTGGATTAAAGTCATGGATTAAATTATGCCGCAATTTAAGGTATTTTTCTAATTTGCTTTCCCAATCGCTAGCCAATTTATAACTATCCTTTGGATTATGACTTAATTCACATTCAGTAACTAATTTAAAAAAATCTTCATCAAGAATTGCATTGAAAATATTATGTTACTGTTTACAGTGACACCAGAGCTGCTGCTGGGACGAACGGTTCTCC
>JBAXDE010000134.1:0-5982 GCA_037141115.1 Methanomicrobiales archaeon
CAGTAAACCCGAAAGGTTGGTTTGCCCTATTTTTTGGAGGGGATACGGGGATACGTCTATTACGATTATTGCCTTAAATATTACCCGATTCATGATGCCGCAAGGAAACAATCAGTCCATGCGTTTCTCGATCTCTTTGAAAAGGATCTTATCATTGTTGAACCGCAGGATATTGGCCAGGTCCGCCTTTTGCTCAACCGTAAATGCGAGGAGCTGAATGCGGAACATAATGATGCCCCTCATGAACAAGACCAGACTATGCATTTCCAGACTCGCATCTGCGCCGATCTTCTCGTGTTTTGTGCGGATCTGGAAAAAATTTTTAGACTGATCCAAAGACAGGGAATTGTTGCAGATTACCAGATGATTCTCGGTACCTTTTCCCGGGTCATTGATGAGAACCGCACTTCCTCAAATCTCAGTCAGTACAAAATAAAACCGGATGTTCTCCAATCGCTAGCCGACCCCTTAGCCGAGATCATCCGGTTGAAACTGGGCACGGATCGTCAATGGCGTTCGGTCCTGATCGAACTGGCAGGAATCGCAACCCGGTTCAACCAGCGTAATTCCGAAGATAAATTTGACCTGGATATTCTCCAGCTGGTTGCCCCCCGGGTAGTCTCTCATTTTAACAAAGACATAGAAACCCGTGAGATTCACTCGGTCCTGCCTTCATATTTTGATGACAGCGAGCTTGAAGAGTTTGAATTGTTCCTGAACCAGAATTCCGATCTCTCAAATGATGATGTGGATGCGGGAGTAAACTGGGATTCAATCACCGAACCGCTGAAAATTGTTGCCCGGGCGGTAGCAGCACAACGAGTGCAATGGTCTTTGGCTGGTCCGCAAGCATTCGCCCCGGTATTTTTAACAGCCTCTTCTTCAGAAGGAAAAACAAATCCAGAGGAAGCCCCGGTCCAAAACTCCACAGGTTCATCACAGAGTACGGGTCATAAAAAATTCAATATTCTGGTAAGCCCGGAATCAACCACCCGGATAGAATCTTCCCTCAGTGAATACCCGGTCTCTGATGCGGACACCCTTTCCGTAAAAACACAGATACAACCATTCATTCCGGTTATTATCGGTGTGGCAGTTATCATCCTGTTCATCCTGGGGACCCTGATCATTTCTGGTAGCTGGAATCCCATGGGTGGGGGAAATACCACCAATTCGACTACCACAGACATAAAAAACATAACCAATTCGACGGTGAAAACGACCGTTGTAAAAACAACGACTGCAAAACCGGCTGTCACCACCAAACCCGCGGTTACTGCCACAAAAGTAGTAGTCACTCCGACACTACAAACTTACAGTTCTGCCGATATTGGGAACCATCTTGTTGAGATTGCCTTTGGGACCGACAGTAATATCATCAAAAAACCCGAAAAAAGCCTCCTTACCATTGGGGTTGTTGGAGAGTACTATGACAGTGATCTTCTCCTGCTGCAAAATTTTATCGGGCAATTTAATGCATATTCCTCAACAACCAAAATCTCTGAAAATATCCAGTTAGGAGGAAAGGGCGATATACCGCTTCAGCTAGTACCGGAGAATCAGATAAGCCAGATCCAGGAAGATAAAGTTACGTCCATGGTCCGGGATCTCAATACGGGGACCTATTATTTCCTCAATACCGGTGAGATTACGGGTGCCAAAACCTATGTAAACTCTGATCTGAAAGGAGATGAACGCAAGAGGTGGATTTTACGTGCGGTACTGAATAATCTTGGATTTTTTGGCGAGACTGCGAAATACCCGGATAGTATCTTTTATGCCGGCTTCAATAATGCCACAAAGTGTAGTGCGATTGACCTGAAAGCAATTCAATTGATGTACGGGAAAAAAGTTACCAATGGTATGACGAAAGGGGCCGTGAAGGGACTTTTCTGATACTGCCTGGCAATAATAATCCCTTTTTTTTAAGAAATATGGATACAATCCTGCTGCACGAATTCATTTTTTTCTTTATATACAACTCAAATTTTCCGGGGTAAACGGAAAAACAGATGCTTTCCCCACAGTAAATTATCCGGTCCCAAATTCTGGCCGGGGACTTACAACCCGCAACTGATTTCGCAGTCCCATCCATCAATTCTTACCTGTATTTAGGGAAGCACAGCAAAAACAGTCACCAAAAAGATACGAATCATTATATACTAAAATAGGAAATAATAGCATTATACATTGTCATGTCCAGCAATGGGCATTTTTAAAGGTGTTTTAATTTATGGCGTTTACTAAACAGAATGAAGAAGCAGTATCACCGGTCATTGGTGTGATTCTGATGGTCGCAATCACGGTGATCCTTGCAGCGGTTATCGCTGCGTTCGTGTTCGGCATGGCCGGTGGCATTCAGAAAACGAAAGTTGTTGCAGTGACATTGTCCAGATCTGGAACAGGCACAGTCCAAGCACTTTACCAGGGGGGCGCAGATTCAGCATCATTAACGAATCTCACTTTCTCAGGCACTGGTGTTACTACAACTTCTCCGTGTCTAACAGCTGCATGTAATCCGATTGCTATTGGATGTCGTACCGCAATAACAACAACCACAAATCCTGCACAAATATTGGTGCTTGGACATTTCAATGATGGATCAACGCAGATCCTTCTTGACCAATTGATCTAATCTCAACTGGAATTGAAACCCGAACAAGGAATGGTAAAAACAATCATTTTTTCCATTCCCGTTTCAAATTCGTTTTTTTTAAACAAAACGTTCATGCCCCGTTCTTCGCCGATACCCGCTGGTCGTAGATACGGATTGCCCTGAGAAAATCGATCTTCCGGAACAGAGGCCAGTACGGGGCGCAGAAATAGACGGCCGATTCGTGACCGCTTGCAAGCCAGGGCAGGAAGTTTGAGGTGCGATATTCATTCCCGGTCCGGATGATCAAGTCCACAGGAGGTAACCCTTTTCCTGCATGAAGGTGCTGCTCAACCGTGAGTGCCTCGGGTGCATTAGCTCCCTCGGGAACTCCGGTCAGGCCGGAGGTTGGCTCGGTCATGATACTGAAGGATGCGGGAACTGCGGCAAGCGATCATGTAATTGTCGTTGGGCATTTCGATGATGGCGCGATACAGGTTCTTTTTGAGAGGCACGTGGAATCCGTCAACAGCATCAGAACCCGCAGAGAGATCCTCCCGTCTTTTTCCAGACTCGCTGATATTTATCACCGCTTATGGTATGATTTCCTCTCTCTCAAAGGGGAATGGCAACCCAAAGGAATACCCTGTATTCTGGTTTTTTCACATTACCTGATTTTGCGGGATTTTTTCACACAAATTATCAGTTAGCTCGTTTGCGAATTGGAAAATATCCACGAGCCATGGATAGTGGTGGAAGGCGAAGACTTGACAACACACATCAAATAGTTATGAGCATCTTTCTCCCACGCCGGTCGTGTTCCCTGTTTCATAATCCCGTGGAGCTCAAAACCCACCGGAGCCCGGTGTTTTTCCGGGTGTGCGGGTGGGGAGGGGTCGGGTGGATATCTTCCCTTCTGTCTCAATCGTGCAGAAGGGTACATTCCCTGCGGAATTTTTCCTGCACACGGCCGGGCATCGATCGCTCTACGCTAAAAAAAGTTGCCTGACACGATCTGCACGTTTTTACTTTTGGGCAAAAACCCTCGTTTACAAAATCGTAACTCTGGAACAGATAGAAATGACCTGTCGGGGGGTCGGACGGTATACCGCGTATGCAACGATAATCGTTATTCCGAGCGAAATCTAAACTGCGGTTGGTATGATCCCGACCAACTCGTGGGCTGGGATTCTAGTTGTTACCGGGAATAATTGAATCGAACGGTTATTGGATCTCCGGGATAGTGAGTATAGGTAAATGCACAAAGAAAAGTTATATCAATCTGATTTCTCGCCGACCGATGACAGAGCTTGTCTATACAATTCATCATCAATATAAAAACCCATGCGATCCATAAGGGCATTCAATTCCTGGCGAAGAGATTCGATTTTTCCGTCCCTTTTAGCCTTTATCAGAATGCCGATAACTCCAGTCTTACGAAGGCCAAGAGTAGTGGCTGCCATTCGTGCATCTGCATCATCAAGTAGGATCAATGATGAGTGCAGTTCAACTGCCAAAGCAATCGCTTCGGCTTCACCTCGGTGTAATCCCTGACCCAACAGGTCTACAACTGCAGTATTATCCGGTTTCGCAATTGAAATCCATCCGGCATCACAGGCTTTCTTAACCTCAGAAGAACCTGGTAACATATCACTATTGAGGACGATTTCGTTCCATACCGATGGTGGAATCACGACCTCACCAAACTGCTCATTCACGAGATACAGTCTGCCAATCCCTGCGAGATTCATCAGTGGTGACGAGTCACTGACAACTTTGAGCATATTCGATATCCTCTTTTAAGTTACTTTCCGTATAATGTCGGGGGATTTTGCGAAGTTTTAATGCATTATAGAATTGCCACCGCTCCATTCCGGCAAGTATGCTTGCATTTCCGGAAGTAAGGACCCCGCGCTGATACAATCCCAATGCCAGTTCTTTTAAGAGTTCATTCTCCATTTCACCCGGTGGGAACCGTATGACATTTGCAATATGTTCCGGAATTTTCAAGCATACATCAGCCATAAAAATACACTTACCTCGGTATTATCCGTACGATGAATAGTGTGTATTCTGTTGTAATTTATAAAACCTGCCATGCAGTTCCACAGTCTCTTCAGTTAGTGCGAAGTCTTTGACCTCATGCAGGTTTTTTTCAGATAATCCTTTGTTGTTTCGATGATGTTACACCGCGATATACTGATAAACCGTACCATCTTTCCCGATTTAAGGCGATATTTACTGACCGGCGGCCCCGGGTCATGCGGGGGCTCCGTAATTTTTCTTTTGGGGTTGATGACTTGTGTGCGATTGCCGGAAAAATGGTCCATCTGCGATACCAGAAATTCCCGATACCGTTCCGGTGCCCGGCACCCGTTCGGGTGCTGCGGGTTCCAATTCTCTGGTATTTTGTGTCAATGGTTTTTTCGGGTGTATGGAAAAACCTCCATGAAACGTTCTGCACCGGGCCGGATCCGGGAGAATCTGATTTCCCTAAAGCGGGAAAACCGGCCGGGCCGGTTGCTTATTCGGTCGTTATTCTCGAATGTATATACGCTTTTTAGTTGAAAGAAAAATACGGCGGTTCCCGTCACGCTATTGCCCGGATCGTTACAAAAAAATTCCTAACGGTCCAACCTTGAACTGATGATCGCCGGCCGGTTGGTAATTGCGGTATAGGGCAAGCACCGGGACATTCACTTACCGGAGATTTTTTTTAAGAGGGGGAGGTAGTTGAATGAGCAAAGATATGCCGTAAACAGAAACCTAATCATCACTGACAACTTATACTCAATTACAAAATCCGGGGAATGTATTATGTCTGAACAAAAATCCGGAACTACCGATAAAAAAACACCGTCCGAACGGGGAGAGGGCCTCAACCAGTCAGAGCGGAGCATCCTGCAAAAATCAACCGAGCGCCACGACAAAGCACTTAAAATACTCAGTAAACTTTAATTTTCCATCGTAGTTACATGCTCGTTCAGCCACCGCTCGATCTCATCGGGCTCTTTTTTGTATGAGGCTACCTCCAGCATAAATTCAACGATGGTATCCTCATCTGCTGAAATATAGTATCCTACCTGGCCGAGAACATTTTCCGCAACGACAAGGGCAGTCCGTTTATTCCCATCAATGAACGGATGTTGTGAGCCAATAGCATGAAGAATGGTTGCTGCCCGTTGGAAAATATTCTTGATCCTGTTTATACGGTAGACCATGAAATGGAGCGTGGATTCAGACAGGATACCATTGGCACCACCGAACTTCAGGATTATCTCATCGTGGATCTCGATGATCTTTTCAACGCTGAGATCGGACATGATATTTTTTATTTGGCTCTTCGCTGTTTCAAGTGGGTAACCTGAAGTGAAGGTCGCCACACCTAA
>JBAXDE010000135.1:0-5951 GCA_037141115.1 Methanomicrobiales archaeon
CTCTTGCGCGGGACAGGGTACCTCCCCCCCATGCTTGAAAAGAAGAGCGGAAGCGGTCCCGTTCCTTCAACGGTTCCTTACCGGCAACCACATCCGCAACCTGCGCCATCGTGATGGGGAGGGTTTTTGTAAACGGGATTGACCAGCCGAACAGGAGGGCGTCTATGGTTGCGGTCCCTTGTATTGTCACCTGCACGCTGCCCCGGGTGACGAACGTAGCGAGTGCCCCCACAAGAGCAGCGTTCTGCGAGCTGGTCGGGATGCGGAGGACCGTGCTGCCCTGTGCGGGGATCTTTATCCGCCCGGTATTGCCCGAAGCGATCTCCTGGTCGCGTGTGCCGGAACTGCACCGAACCGTAAACGGTAGTTCCCGCAGGGTGATGCCGATGAGGTTGGGATTCTCCACCCGGATCATCACCTCAAGCTCAAGGGAAGAGAGCGAGATGCTCCGGACTTTGGCATCCTCAAGCGTGACAACCGGGTCGTGCAGGACGGGCATGATAACAACCTACGAGTGTTTTGCCTATAAGCGTGCCCGTCAACGCCGGGCTACTTCCTTATTCGGAGTTTCGATCCCATTGCTGCGAGATACCCTGCCTGTATTTCATCGCTCACTTCCGGGTTCAGCGGCCTTCCCTGACCGAGCCCCGGACATATGATGCGGCGATACCGATCAGGCCGAGAATGAAAAAGACTGCAAACGCGATATTGACACTCTGCTGCAGCTCGGGATAGACCTCCGGAGAGATCCGGACCGTCCCGATGACTGCAGAAAACACGAGCATCGCGATCGCAAGACTGAGCATCTGGCCAATGGCTCTCATCGTAGAGACCATAGCGGAAGCCAGACCGAGATGACGGCTCTCCACGGAACTCATGATGGCGTTGGTGTTCGGGGAGGAGAAGAGGCCATACCCGAGGCCGAGAATGGCAAGCCCTGCGATGATGACCACAAGGGGTGTGGTGGGGGACATGAGCATCAGGATGCCGAGACCCGCCGTGGTGATCGCCATACCGGCCGTGGCAAGGATACGGGGCTCGATCCTGTCCGAGAGGTGGCCGGTATAGGGTGACACGATCATCTGGACAACCGGCTGGGCGATGAGGATCAGTCCCGTTGTCTGGGGATCGATACCGCGGTTGTACTGCAGGTACAGGCTGATGAGGAACCCAACCGCAAAGACCATTGCATAATTGATCAGGGCCGCGATATTCGAGAAGAGAAAGACCGGGCTCTTTCTGAACAGTGCGATCTCGACCATCGGTGCCGGCACGCGCTGCTCCCACCAGAGAAACAGGGCAAGGACCACAAGACCGAGCAGCATCCAGAAGATGCCCAGATACGATGGCAGCAGGGTGAGGCCATAGATACAGCCAAACATCGTCACGCTGTACAGTGCGGCACCGGTCAGATCAAAGCGCTGTTTTCCTGCCTCCGCCCATTCCCCGGGGATATACAGCAAGGTGAGCACGATCACGAGGAGTGCAAGGGGGATATTGATGAGAAAGATGCTGGGCCACCCGATGTTGTAGGTCAGGACGCCGCCAATAAATGGCCCGAGGGAGAGTCCGGCATACACTGTTGCCGTGATGATCCCAATCGCCCGTCCCCGTTCCCCTGGCGGAAAGACCGACGTGACGATGGCAATCGAGGTCGAGAAGACCATCGCACCCCCGAGTGCCTGGATGACCCGGGCTGTTATGATGACGGGACCCGACCACGAGACCGCTGCAAGGAGTGATCCCAGTGCAAAAAGGATATTTCCCAGGATGAAAAACCGCTTCCGCCCGTACATATCAGCAAGCTTGCCAAACGGGACAATGCAGATCGCGGCCGTGAGCAGGTACGCCGAAGTTACCCAGCCCAGCGTCACGGCATCGATATCAAACGATGCACTGATGGCCGGCAGCGCAACATTCAGCGAAGAGACCGTATACGGGACAAGGAAGGAGGCCAGTGAGGCGACGACAAGAAGGACCCGCTTCTCACTATCCTCATGCATAGGTGGAGATGTAGGGTGTGCAGGAAGATGAGGATTTTTGTCGGCTGCCTGGATCTCGCTGACCAAAAAGCATTCAATACACCATTGCCAACCTTTTTAAGAATCATGGCTTTGAGTGAATTTTTTTACCAGATATTCGAGTCCCTCCCCCGCCAGGGGCCCGGCTGCCCGGGTGCGACCAGAAAAGCATATTCATACCTTCCCCCCCTCCCCAATGATGCCGCCATTCTCGATATCGGGTGTGGTTCAGGAACCCAGACCCGGGACCTGGCAGCCCTCACCCGCGGGACCATCACCGCGGTTGACAATCACAATCCGTTCCTCGATACTATCGATGCAAAGGCGAAAGAAGATGGCACCTCCGGGCGGATCAAAACCGTATACGCTTCAATGGATGCCCTCCCCTTTGACCAAGGACAATTCGACCTCATCTGGTCCGAGGGATCTGTTTTCATTATCGGTTTTGAAAAGGGACTCTGGACATGGAAACCTTTCCTGAAAAAGGGAGGTTACCTGGTTGTATCAGATGCCGCGTGGTTCGAACCGAACCCCCCGGACGAACTTGCCCGGTGGTGGGAGATGGAGGGGTACAGTCCCAAGACTGAGGACCAGCTCAGGGAACTTGTGAAGATAGCGGGGTATCGCCTCATCGCAACGTACCGGCTACCGGAGGCCGGGTGGTGGGAGAACTACTATGTCCCGATGCTTGCCCGTATCGCGGAACTAAAAAAAGCGCAAGGGAGCGATCCGGAGCATGCCGCGATTCTCGATTCTCTTGAGGCAGAAGCGGAAACGTACCGGAAGTACAAGCGGTTCTACGGGTACACGTTCTTTATCATGCAGAAACCGTAACCGTAAGAGCCCGCGGCATTTGGAATCCTTTCCGTGATCAGGAATACATCCCTCATTTTTTTCCTTGTCAAAACCACATTCCGGATACTCCGTTTCTGCTGACCACTATCCTGAAATCCCCGGAAAATCCTCAGGTACATACGTATGAACCAGGATATCGACCGGCAACTTCAGATCCATGCCACTTCCCTTGGTGCAGATTTCTACGGTGTAGCGGACCTCGCGCCTGCCCGTGACTTCATCCACGAACAGGGAGGGGAGCGGGTCAGCCGGTACCCGCGGGGTGTTGTGATTGGCATGAGATTGCAGGACAGCCTTGTGGACCTCCTGCCGGAGGATGACAAAGCGGCAGCGATCCTCTACAAGCACAACACGTATGATGTTGTCAACCTTGCCCTTGACCAGATTTCGCTCCGGGTAGCAAACATGTTGCAGCGGTCCGGGTTCGATGCGTTCCCCATCCCAGCATCAGAACGGACGGATGATGATCACATAAGCGGCATATTCTCCCAGAAACTCGCAGCGCACCTTGCAGGGCTTGGCTGGATCGGCAAAAGTTGCCTGCTTGTTACGCCAGAACAAGGTCCCCGGGTGCGGTGGGTCACTGTTCTTACCAATGCGCCACTCAACCCCACCGGCTCTCCCATGGAGCAGCGCTGCGGTTCCTGTACTGCATGTGTGGATATCTGTCCGCAGCATGCGTTCACCGGAATACCGTTCCACCCCGATGATCCCCGGGAGGCGCGGTTCGATGCTGCTGCATGCGACCGGTATTTCAAAGAGATTGAAAAATCCCGGGGTGTTGCGGTCTGCGGCCTGTGCCTGTACATCTGCCCGCACGGAAGGAAGACCGGAAAACGGAACCCTCAATAAGCGCGAATTTTTGTTCTTTTGCTTAATCGAAAAAAAAGGATTGTGAGAATTACGATCTCATCAGTTTCAGGATACGGACCGCCAGCCACGCCGCATTGTCCCCATTGTCTACCCCGACGCATGCCACGGGTACACCTTTGGGCATCTGGGCGATAGCGAGGAGGGCGTCGAGTCCGTTAAGGGTCCCGCTGACCGGAACACCAATCACCGGCTTATCGGTCTTTGAAGCGATCACACCGGGCAGGGCTGCGGAAAGACCGGCGATCGCGATGAAAATTTTCGCGCCGCTGGCTTTGATATACGCATCCAGTTTGTCCGGATCCCGGTGAGCGGAGATGATCTGGGCGTCATATGAAACCTTGTTCTCGTCAAGGACTTTTCTGACCTTGTCGGTAATTGCCGCGTCTGATGCGGATCCTGAAATAATCGCTACGTCTGCCATGTCAGCCATCCAAACTTATATTGTGCCTTTATAGATATACTATGAGCAGATCCCTATGGAAAAAGAACTTCTCCTGATGCTGCCGGGCCCGGTACCAATGCCGGAACGGGTCAGGCTTGCAATGATGCGGCAGGCAATAAACCACCGCAGCGCCGAATTCGGTGCAGCGTATGCCGATTGTGTGCGGGTCCTCAAGACCGCCTTTGGAACAACAAACGATCTCATGGTCATCAGCGGATCCGGCACGGCCGGTATGGAAGCCGCGATTGCCAATGTGGGAAAGGATAAGGAGATCGCCTGTATCGTTAACGGGAAGTTCGGCGAGCGGATGCTGAAGATCAGCCAGCGCTACGGAAAAGCCCACGAGATCAAGTCCGAGTGGGGAACCCCCATTGACCTTGAAGCACTGGAAGCCCGGCTGGAGCAGGGCGCCCAGGTCATCACGCTCGTGCACAACGAGACCTCCGTTGGTATCAAAAACCCGGCGCAGGAAGTAGGGAAGCTTGCAAAGAAGCACGATGCCCTGTTCATCATGGACGGTATCACTTCCATTGGCGGCGACACCGTTGAAGCCGACAAGTGGGGCGTTGATATCGCCATCACCGGCTCGCAGAAATGTTTTGCCGCACCTGCGGGTCTTGCGATGGTCTCGGTGAGTAGCAGGGCATGGGAGCGGGTTTGCAAGAACCCGCCGTATTACCTTGATCTAGCCGCGTACAAGAAGAGTGCCGCAGGAACCCCGATGGAGACTCCGTACACCCCGGCAGTCCCTCTCTTCCTGGCACTTCGCGAAGCCTGCCTCATCATCGAAGAGGAAGGTCTTGCTGCCCGCATTGCCCGCCACCACAGGATGTCGGGGGCCGTGCAGGCTGCAGCAAAGGCTTGGGGTCTCTCCCTCTTCCCGAAACTTGATGCAAAGCACGGGTATTCCTCAACGGTTACCGCGGTTGAGTATCCTGCAGGGGTCAAGGATGACGAGATGCGGGCGACCATCAAGAAGATGGGCATCGTGATTGCCGGTGGGCAGGATCACCTGAAGGGGAAGATCTTCCGTATCGGCAGCATGGGTGCAGTCAGCGCACCGGAGATCCTTGCAACGCTTGCTGCAACCCAGCATGCGCTCAAGAAGTCCGGGTTCAAGGTGCAGGGCGATGGCGTTGCTGCTGCCTGCGAGGTGCTGGGATGAAGGTTGGCGTAGCCGATACCACCTTCTCACGCGTCAACATGGGAGCGATCGCCATCGACGAGCTCAGGAAGCATGCGAGCGTAGCGATCGAGCGGTCAACGGTGCCGGGGATCAAGGATCTCCCCGTTGCCTGCAAGAAACTGATAGAAGAACGACGCTGCGATATCGTCATCGCACTCGGGATGCCGGGCGGAAAAGAGAAAGACCGGCTCTGTGCCCACGAGGCATCGCAGGGACTTATAACCTGCCAGCTCATGACCAATACCCACATTATCGAGGTCTTCGTGCATGAGGATGAGGCAAAGGATGGCAAAGAACTGGCATGGCTTGCCGAGCAGCGGACCCGTGAGCATGCGGTCAATGCCATCAAGCTCATCCTTCGCCCACGGGATCTGGAACATGAAGCCGGTACCGGCCAGCGACAGGGATTTGAAGATGCCGGCCCGGCCCGGCGCTGATGCAGCAATGCAGAGCTAGGGTTTATGAAGTTCAATAAAAAGAGATGATCAACTATGTGTGACACACAACCAATAAAACTGGGATTTGTTGTTGCGGAATTCAACCGCGACATCACGTACATGATGGAGATCGAAGG
>JBAXDE010000136.1:0-5826 GCA_037141115.1 Methanomicrobiales archaeon
AATCATTCATGATGTCGGTATTGCTGCCCATAAGTAATCATTCAACATCCCGTTTCATATATTAAAAAACTTTTTAAATTGTTTTCAGACCGTGAAGCATGCTGGCCTTTTCCCGGGTTCCCGGTATCCTTATCACCGGTCCCCGCTACGGCACCTCCACGCGTACACAGCTTCCGGTTATCCATTACACTCCCTTTCCAATGGGCAGATAATACACACCCCGTCAACGACATCCCTGCTATCGTAATCCGGTAGTAACAACAAGACCGGGAATTGCCACCCGGGCTCCTCGCCGCCCGGACCTAAGCGGATTGTCGATCGTGCGGCAGATCCCGGTGAATGGCTGCGAGCTGGCGATCGAGGATGAGGATATTGTTGACGGGAGACTTCTCTGATATCTCAGACCGTATGTGCCGGAGTTCGATTGCTATCCGTATGTGGAGTCCGTGTGGTTTGCCGTCTGCCGGAACGAGTTGTTCCTGTCAGAGCGGATGTGCGGTTCTGTGGGTAGAGTGAGTGAAGGCATAGCAGTGTGTGACTCGCGTCATCCAATGATCCGGTATTTGCGGGATCTATGCGAGCCTGTCTTTGCCTCATGTGATTCTGGGAATGCAATCAGAGATTTGAACAAGATCCGTCAATACTTTTATTTTAAAAATCCCGTCTCTAAAAAGAGAGCCTCGTATTCGTATTCCTGCAGGGTTTTCCGGGTCCGGATGGGCTAAATTAAGGGGTGAAAAATGCCTCAGTTTAATGCCCTTTGGCAGCCATCTGGCGAGTGGCTTTCCTGTCGTATTTTGGCAAACAGGGCAAAATTCAGGCATATTTTTTACAGGGACAGAAAAGAAGGGATTTTCGGGGTTTTCCGGCATTGGCCGGAGTACCGGATGAGGAAAAGAAGCCCGTATAGGGCTTATTTGTCCTCAGGATCCTGACCCCTTATCCCGGGAATCTCCGAAGAAGTATAGATAATGGGGAAGATAATCTCATCCCCCCATTCCCATAATAATCCCAATCACCTGCTGCGCCGTCACCGGGTCCACCACCCGGGCCAGCACCAGTCCGGCCATTGTCATGAACACGGTCCAGAATACTCTCTTTACCTGCTCGTTCTTCCCGAACGCTTCGATCACTGCGTCCGCATCTGCCCTCATCGCCCCCTGGATGATTTTTGGCAGGAAGACAAACAAGGGAAGGAACAGGACCGCTGCACCGATGAACGCGAGCGTGCTCTCCGCCCGGCCTGCAAGGAAGCACCCGGCCGGGACCGCAAATGTGCCGGCCAGTACTGCGGCCATCCCGACATCGCCGAACCAGAAGTAATGCCGCTTTTCTGCATAGTTCAACCGCTCTGTATCCGTCAGCACTGACAGATCAAAGATACCAAGCGTGTTGAGCATCCCGTACCAGACCGCATGCGTCTCCTCCGGGTCTGCAACGAGACCCAAAAACAGCACTGCGATCGGAATAAGGAGAAGAAGAAAAGGGAGGTGGGCCAGTACCATGACCAGCCCGAGCAGTCCCCCGGTCCCGCATATGGCGGCCCGGGTCTGCCCCTCGTTCTCAAACATCTTCCCCGCCCGCCACGATCGTGAGCTCGAAGACCGGGCTCGTGTACCCCCGGTTTTTCGGGCTGAAGTCCCGGACCCGTCCCCGCTGCCCGATCTTCCGGCAAGCGGTGGAGATCCGGACCGTGTGGGTGCCCGGAGCCCGGGGATAGACCCTGCGACCGTCGCCATCCCGCATCTCGCGGTAGTGGGGGATCTCAAACCAGTCCGGCCAGAAGCGGATCCCCCTCGGGAGGTCCGTTCCCCGCTCCAGGTCCTGCAGCCACACGGGTGACTGGTTGTCGTAGATCACATCGATGATGAGATCTGTGTCCTCCAGGTCCGGGTTTAAGTCCAGCTCGTAGAAGATCGGGTTGCGCCGGACCTCATCGAGAGTAAGGGGTGTCTCTTTTGTGAGCGGTTCAAGCCCGCTGAAGGTGCCCCGGTATAACCCGGTCACGGTCGCAACCGGTTGCATCGTTCTATCCGCATCCATGATACTCCTCCTTCTGGTGTTCATGCTCGGCCCTGAGTTTCTTGAACTCCTCGACTACCTCATCATACCTGCCGATCTTCTGGTAGATGACAAAGAGCATGGGATAGATCGGGAGCACGGCTCCAAGCACAATTGCTAACAGTTCAGTTTCCATAACGGCCCTCCGGCAAACAACCAACTGACCCGGAAAAAGGTGACCGGGGGGTCGCCTCCCCACCGGGTCCGTCTGTTGTTTCGTAATACTCAGGCAAGTGCCGGTACGGTGTCTGCCCAGGTCTCGACCCGGGTCCGGATGGCATCGTCAGAGTACGAGGTGATGCTGATCCGCTGCCGGGAGAAGTTCACCATGTAGATCTCACCGCTTGCATCGTGGCACCTTATGGTGGCACTGAATGTTTCGTTCTCAATGTCCCGGGCTGCTGTGCCCCCGTGAGCGGTTGCAAGGGCCGTGTTGGCGAGAAGCGATGCGGCTCCCGCATTGAATCCTGCGATGGTGACGTACTTGTCCGAGATGGTGCCGACAACCTTTGCATCGGTATCCTGGTAGATGATCTTTACCGTGTACGCTTCGCGGGTCTTCTCTATGGGGTTGTGGCTCTCACCGGCGGTCATGTGGGCCACGCAGGCAAACGGGTTGTCAGTGATGACCGACTCAATGATTGTGTTGAACGCTGCTACATCTGCGATCGGTTCTGCGAGTTCGCGAACCGCACTCTTGGTTACGGTGCTCTGTACAAAATCTGCCATGTTTCATTCCTCTGGTTTTTTGTTTTTACTTATGGGTTTGAGTCCTCCGGACTTCCCCGTTTTGTCGCAGGGCCCTTTGACATACCAGTATAGGTTTTTATCAGGTATCGGCGTGACTGAATGCCGCATTTTTTCAAAAAACGGGGTTGGCTCTGCGCGGGATTGGACGACCCGGGCCCAAACGGAGGCCCGTTGTCGTTTGCCAAAATGTAAGGTGCAGACCGGAGCCCCGGGGTTCGCCATTTTCAAATTCCTGCCTTATGCGGGTCTTAAAGGAAAAATGAACTTTTGATTTATATACCCCTGGTGTATTGTTCAGAGACATTACCCGGTACTGGCGGTCAGGAACATCCGGTAATATCGTTACCTGATGCCCCCGGAATGGAGAAAAAAAGAATGTGGTGCCGTTTTTTCCTTGCCCGGTAATAAAAAAAGGGGATACGAAAGCGGATTCACCCGCTCTGATATCAATGAAGTCTGCCGGCTATCCGGTTTTTCCCGGGCAACCCTGCTTCTTCTTTCCGCAGGGTTTTTTAAGGGTCCTTTTCCCCGGTTTTGCGGTCCTCAAACGGATTGTGTAGTAATGCTGTTTTGTCCGGATCACGGAAATACGGAACATCTGTTCTCCCTGATGCCAGATGGCCCGGGCGATAATGTGTGGCACGAGATAGAGGGGGATATCCTGCTCAATGAAAGGATCACTCTTTGAAATTCTCCGGGATACCGACGTGGACCGGGGGCGGACGATCTTTTTGGGGGAGAGCGGATGGCATTTTGTATCAGTAACCGGTTCACATCCGTCTCTTCCGGTATCCGGCAGTACGGGGAATGTCCCGTGAGTGGCCGGGATCGAATCCGGCAGGGGAGCCGTGGAGGTTTTGCTCTGCGCAAGGTCCCTGGTCTGGGGTAACGGAAGGCCAGGGTGGGCAACCGACAGGGCGGGTATCCGGATGGGGCCGCTCTCCTGTACTGCCGTGGTCAGCTGCATAGGTTCACCTTGCACTTTCCCTTGTGTTCGATCCTGCATCCCTTTGAAGTGCCCGGAGAGAAATTCATCTGCGGTTTTTGCATCTGCCTGTACCTGTTCCGGCATTCAGGCATGGGAAACCTCCCGGAGACTTTCAGCCAACACTTCGAGACAGGTGAAGCGGCCCGTGTTGTCCTGAATCCAGATCTGGAGGTGGAGGACGGGTGTCGTAATCCGGTGAGGGAAGAGCCTGCGCAGGAGCCGGGCATCGTGATTACATAATTCGCTGGCAGCAGGAATACCGTTGAGTGGCTGCGTTGTTGCCTTGAGTTTGAGATAGTACAGACCGGTGGTACTCTTGAATGCCATGAGATGGGCCGGCTTATGCCGGGTGGGAAAGCATGGCCGCATGGGGACAACCGCATACCCCTTCGCTTCCATGAGTGATTTCGCTGCACGCTCTATCGGGGAGAGCCGTACGGGATTTTTCATTGTGCCACCTCTGCTAAAAGGCGCATGGGTAATTTTCCTGTCGGGGGGATCTCCTGGATCTGGTCCGGCAGGATCGCAAAGCAGCGATACCCGAGATGTACCGTATGGAGCCAGATCTCGTACCGGATCGGGAAAGCCGGGTGACGTGCCATTTCGGTGCGATACCGCAGGATCGCCCGCCCAAAGCATTCTTCCACCCGGTAAATGTTTGCAAGCCGGGCGGAGCACTTATAGATCCGTATGTAACGTGTCTCTCCGGACTTGCCGGCAACGAGATGTGCCGGGGGCATCCGCAGGTTATTGCCCGTAGGGATGATCCGGACCTCATACCCGTGCAGCCGGAGCTGTTCGCAGGCTCCCTGTTCCAGAACCTTGCAGCGGCGACTGGTCATGATGCTGTACCCCTGTTTTCTGAAAGACATCCCGGCTGCCCGGTCCCGGTCCTTCCTTTACTCCCGCCTATGAGATCCTCCGGGGAGGTCAGTTTCTGTTCAACGTTGACGATCCCTGGTCCGATAACGTGAGTTCCGATATTGTTTCCCTCTGCCATGTTACTGCCTGCCTCTTCATTCCCTGTTTTATGAGAAACGTTCTGCATATTGTTCACCCGATAATTGTCCTGGTATTCTCCCGTATTTCGCCATGGAAGCGCGAACCATTCACCCGTCCGCTTTTCTGTTTTTTTTTCAACGCCGGTCCTGAAGTCTGGCTGGCAGAGCCCGGGCTCATGCATGCAGCAACTCAACGGACTCCCGCGACAGCAGATTCCCTGTCTGGCAAGCTGTCGTGAAAGTGACTGAACTTAAAATTTGAGAACCGGCGTCTGCCGATGTATTTCAAAAGGAGCGTAGTACTGCGCAGCGGTAACCTGTCCGCAATACCCGGTACCACGACCGTTCATCGGGTCACATCTCTTGATTAGCCTCATCCCCCGCACCATGCGACAATGATCTGACGGTTTATGAACAACCCGTTCATGAGCCGGGCACAGACTTTTGTCTGACCTATCTTGCGGATCTTCGTCGTTACCCGGTGGAGGAACTCTGCAATCATTATAATAATAGACCGTTGGCACAATCGAATATAAACTAATTGGTAAGAACTGGATTTTCGCAGTTATTCTGGCTTGTATGCTGGAATCGGGGCTCGTATGGGGCTCAGATCCGCATAACCCGGAGGTTAGCTCAATGGTTTGTGGCCCGAGGGTAAGAAACGCGGATTTTTTTTGTGAGATTTCCCGTACTTTCTCAAAAAATCAGGGGCACCTGCCGCACGATACGCTGTTCACGGTGTCCTTAACAACCGGGGTGATTCCCGCTTATTATCCAAGAAAGCCAGGATTCGCTGTTTTCCCGGGTATTAAAAACTCTGAAATCCCGGCCGGAAAAAAGGAGCCCTCTCAAGCCCATTCAGGTTGCATCCGGAGGACCCGGGTGGGCTAAACCATGTGGTGAAAAAAGCCTTGATTTAACGGCCCCTGCAGTCAATCTGTCGAGGGCTTTTCCAGATATATTTTGACAATCGGGGTATCCCCTCCAAAAAATAGGGCAAACCAACCTTTCGGGTTTACTGGCAAA
>JBAXDE010000137.1:0-5797 GCA_037141115.1 Methanomicrobiales archaeon
GAGAACCGTTCGTCCCAGCAGCAGCTCTGGTGTCACTGTAAACAGTAACAAAAAATCAATATTACCTTTTTCATGAAAATTTTGAAAACTTCCTACAATAGACCATGCAAATGGGAAATTGAGTTTAGAGTGCAAAATATGCAATGCTTTGGTGCGAAGTCTTTGACTTCATGCAGGTTTTTTATCGGAAAATAAGTTCGTGTTTATGCCATTTTGTACCTGAGCAGTGCTGCAATGCCCCCAAGCGCAACCAGGCGCTCGCCAGGCTCAAATGAAGATGAGAGCACAACCACCGTTGCCCGCATGGCCTCAGCACTCTCGATGAGAGCCATGGTAGCCGGGTCCCGCAGCAGGGTATCGGCCACCAGTACCTGTTCAGCAGCACCAAACCCTATCGCTTCCTGTACTTCTTTCTGCCCATAGGCTACCGCTCCTTCCTGCGCGATCCGACAGAGCACCTCGTCCATGAACCGGACTTCGCGGGAGAGCTGGAGATCTCCGATCAGCTTCTCAAGCGCACCTTTGCCGATAACATCCTGTACGGCACCCCGCCCGATGCGTCTTGTCTCTATACTGATCGCTTTCTCGGCTAACGGGCTGCCCCGGTTTTTTGCATGTTTGATGAAATCGTCCTTGATGAACCCAGGACCGGCGATGATCAGCGGTCCGTCGATTGCAGCAAGGGAGGCGTGGACTTGTTCAAAAAACGCCGGGCGGTTATCCGACTCTCCCCCTTTCCCGCTGCCAGCCAAAAAAGTAACTACGCTCTCCGGGCCATACTGCCGGAGCCGGAAGAGTTCGGCTTCCCCCTCCTCGATCGTGAGGATATGAATAAGGCCAAATGCGGAAGATTTCACTGCCCGTTCGATACGTTCCAGTTCATGGGGACGCCACTGCTTGATGACGGTGATCTCAAAACCGGTCTCAACATTGATCGTGTGATACGCACCGATTTCAATCCCGTGCTCGATCACCCCGCTGAGCCGGAGCCGGATCCCGTGTTCCGAGAACTCGCCCCGTTCGATCCGGATGCCCAGTCTTACCGGTCGTTTCTCTATTTTCTCTGGCCGGAGTTTGTCGCTTGCCGTATCCACGCTCCGGAAGGTGGTAGCAAAGACGAGATCACCGGGCGCCACCAGGTGCTGGAGGTGCCAGAGATCATCAATACTTTCCGGAAACAGCCGGATCTCGCCGTTGTTGTTCTTCAGGTCTTCATAATCAGCCTTCATGCTGACCTACAATATCCGAGCCGCCGGGGGGAACGAACGCGGCAACGGTATCGGTATTCAGGATTCCTTTGAGTGCCTTCTCCTCGTCTTCAGAGATCTTGCTCTTTAAGAGACGCAGCACCTTCTTTGCAATATCATTGGGCTCGAACTGCCCGGGCTTGAGTTCATTGTATGCCTTGCATTTTCCCTTGATAACTGAAGGTGGACCGCCAATCACCGCAGCATTGGGTTCGAGCATCAGCCCGATGCCCACCGCAAGCGGAACGTTCCGGTACCAGGTGCGTTCGCCCCGGATGATGAATGATCCCCGTGAGACAAACTCCCCGGATTCGGGCGTCTTGCTCACCTGCGGTGGCAGGACACTAAAGACATCTGCAGAGAAATGCCCGCTGCGCCATGCTCCGGAGTAGGAGGCGGCAAACTGGGCCACTTCGTCCATGTGTTCGGTCTTTCCCTTGACTACCACGACACTTGCCCCATGCACATCGGCATGGACGAAGAGATCGCCGCCGGCCAAGTATTTCTTGACCAGTTCCTCGTTCTGGGAAGCATCGCGCCCGCCAAGAACCACGATGCTATCGCTGGTGATGAACCAGCGGAAGCGGTGGTACCAGAGTTTCTTCAACGGGATGATATCGCGACGGACTGCCTTCTTTTTGACTATCACATTCTTCATTGCTACAAGGGCGCCGGCCTTTTTTTTCCGGAACTTCTTGATGACATCATAATACCGGCCGGCATTCTGCTCAATGCCTTCATGCACGTAGATCTTCACCCGTTTGCCTATATCGACTTCTACTGCGGCTTCATCGGGATAAAATGCGGTGATCTTTTTTGCATCTTCGGAAGTTGCCCCTTTTAAGTGCCGCTCAATCTCCTGCCAGGAGATCTGTTTACTGGCTGCATCCAGGGAAGTGATGAGGCTTGAGATGAATTGGTAGTTCTCATAGATTGCCGCTACAACCTCTTCGGTCTTTTCGACTTTCTCATCGAATTTTTTTATCGCCGATTCCTGGTATTTCCTTATCCGCTCTTCTTTCGAGAACTTGGGTTTGGCTGCCTTGGTTGCTGTCTCTCTTTTTGTTAAGGGGTAGAAAGTCTCGAGTGCATCAGAAAAACTCGCAAATGTCTGCTGGTCGGTTCCGCCCCGTATATCTACGGACTCACAGTGCTTTGCCGAGATGACCGGAGTGCGTGCATGCAGCACCTGGTCAAAAAATTCCTGCACTGCGGTGAACAGGAGGGCTGGATCCGCTGATGCAGCGGGCATGGTCTTCTCCAAGCCTGCTTTATGGCATATATATTCAGCATATGCACCTCCCAGCATGCATCCCATGGCAAGTCCCCGCACCAGGTCCCGGTCCTGCACTTGTAATGCAGCAGTCAGGTTCTCTAACGATGCGGTGGGATCAACTGCCGTCAGAGCGTAGACTGCTCCGGGAACAATTTCACGTTCCTTGAACCGGTGGTGACGGAGGGGTTTGACAATTACGTATTCCTCATTGGTCAGGATCACGTTTCCTTCATCAAAGAGTTCAATGATGAGCCGGTAGACCGTGGCGCCTTTGCCTATATCGAAGATCAGGATGCGTTCGAGCCCGTGCTGGTGGATTGAGAGCACCTTGCCGCCTGACAGGTACTTGCGCAGGAGCATCGCGTACTGGGGCGGATTTTTCGGGGGGGCCGGAAATTCCTTTACGAGATGGGTTCTGCGTCCTGATTCGATGAGTAACAGGTTCCTGGCTTTGTTCTCCCCGTTCAGCCGTATACCGAGCGTACGGGAGTCGAACTGGTAGACCTTGTCGATCCAGAGCGGCAGCTTCTCACACAATTCAGACGTCATCGCCTTGACGTCAATTCCGCTCATGCCCTGTTCGGATGCCATATATTATACCAAATTACATATGGCTTGCGCACTAAAAAATAAGACTACTGGTGTAACGGGATGAGCGACGAAATTATCGAAGAAAAACCAGTCCAGACCAAGAAGCAGAAGACCAAGGCAGACAAACAGGCTGAACACATTGAGCGCATCAAGCGGACGCTCGCGGCCAGCCTTATTGGTATTTTTGCAGGCGGACTTTCATACTACATCAGCATAACCTACAGCACCGATTCAGGGCTTCTTGCATTCATGATTATGATTGCAGGAATTGTCATCCAGAAACATATCTTTATGCTCCTTGATATGGATACAGAAAAACTCGGGGCAAAGGACTGGTTCTACCAGAGTTTCATGACTTTTGCCTTCTGGTTCATGTCATGGACCCTCCTGCTGACTGCAATGCCAAAATAACTATCACCATTTTTTGATTCTCATGAGAATAGCAATTGTTCATAAAGATCGTTGCCATGCAAAGAAATGCGGCACCGAGTGCATCATCTACTGTCCCCGTGTACGGACGGGTGACGAGACCGTGATCATCGGTGAAGAGGGCAAGGCTGTCATCTCCGAAGAACTCTGTGTCGGGTGCGGCATCTGTATCAAAAAATGTCCGTTTGGGGCAATCGATATCGTCAGCCTGCCAGAAGAACTCGAGCAGCCCACTCACCGCTATGGCAAGAATGGTTTTGCGCTCTATGGTCTCCCCATTCCCATTGAAGGAAAAGTCACCGGTATTCTTGGTGCAAACGGGATTGGGAAGAGTACGGCAGTCAAGATCCTCTCCGGCCAGCTTCGCCCGAATCTCGGGAATTTTGATACCGAAGTTGCCTGGGATGAGATCTTCAAGCGGTACGCAGGGACCGAACTCTTCGATTACCTCCAGACCGTATCAAAGAAGAGCTTAAAGATCGCATCAAAGCCCCAGTATATTGACTATATACCCAAAATGTTCAAAGGCACGGTACGATCACTTCTCCAGAAAACCGATGAACGCGGGAAGCTCAGCGAAATGCTGCCGGCGCTCAAACTCAATGCTATTCTCGACAACGATATCAGCACATTGAGTGGCGGGGAACTCCAGCGGGTGGCCATAGCTGCCTGCCTTGCCAGGGATGCAGATTTCTACTTCCTAGACGAGATCACTCCGTTTCTGGATATCTACCAGCGGATTGCTGCCGCAAAACTGATTCGGGAACTGGCAGCAGAACGGCCTGTTGTGGTCGTTGAACATGATCTGGCAATCCTCGACATGCTAGCCGATACAGTCCATGTTGGCTACGGTAAACCCGCAGTTTTTGGTATCATTACACGGCCCAAGGGAGTCCGCGTTGGTATCAACCAGTACCTTGAGGGATTTTTAAACGAAGAGAATGTCCGCTTCCGGACTACGGCTGTCGTCTTTGAGAAGCGTGCGCATGACAAGGGATCCAACCGGGAAGATCTCTTCGTCATCCCGACAATGACCAAGGCATACGAAGCCTTCCATCTCACTGTTTCCGGAGGCACAGTAAAGAGTGGGGAAGTGCTTGGGATTGTTGGTGCAAACGGGATGGGAAAGAGCACCTTTGCCAAACTCCTCGCGGGTGTAGAAACCCCGACAACCGGCAAGATGGAAACATCCCTGCGCATATCCTATAAGCCCCAGTACATCAAGGCTGACACCTCTGATAGTGTGGAGATGTACCTGCGTCGGTTCACCACCAAGTTTGATACTTCGTATTACCAGCACGAGATCATAGAATCCCTCTCGCTCGAACCCATACTCCAGTCCCCGGTGGACTCACTCAGTGGCGGCGAACTACAACGGGTAACGATCGCCGGATGCCTCTCACGGGAAGCAGATCTCTACATCCTTGATGAACCCAGCGCTCATCTCGACGTTGAACAGCGGGTCAAGGTCACCCGGATGATCAAGCATCATGCTGAAGGAAAGCAGGTCGGTATCATGGTTATCGATCACGACATCTATCTTATCGATATGATCAGCGAGCGGATCCTTGTTTTTGAAGGTGAACCGGGAATCGCCGGTACCGCGGCAGGGCCGTTTAAGATGCGTGACGGGATGAATCGTTTTCTCGATGAACTGGATGTCACGTTCCGGAGAGACCAGAGCGGGAGACCCCGAATCAACAAACCCGGTTCATTCCTGGACCGTGAACAGAAATCTTCCGGTGAATTCTATTATTATACCGCAGATGAAGAGTAAGATCATCTGATATACATTTTAATACCGGGAAATGCAATTTTTTCCCATGGTGCGGGGAGAACAGCTGACCGATGCAATTGTTTATGATAAGCTGAACCTGCTGAAAAAGGATTTTTCCGGATATATCGAACGGAATACGGCAAAGGTTGATGAGAATCTTCCGGTTTTTTTTGGGCACATGGTCTCTGCTCTGGAAAAATCATTTTCCGGTATTCCCGAAGAATCGTATGATGATTTTATTGACGGTATCACCTTCAAAGTGCTGGATGCAAGCCAGAATACCAATGATTTTGATTATATAAAACGCGTCATTCTCAATGCGCTTCGGTTAAAAAAGGGAAAGAATGCTGAATTCGGTATAAATCTGGTAGTTGGCCTCAAACTGTTAAAGAACGGGGATTATACTCATGCACTGGATTTCTTAACACTGCCGTCAGGTTAATTTTGAAAACATAGATATCCATCAGATATTAGTAG
>JBAXDE010000138.1:0-5778 GCA_037141115.1 Methanomicrobiales archaeon
AGTGAGACGACGGGGTTGTTCTCAAAGCTGACCCGTGTTTTTCGAGAGGATACTCTTTTTGCAAGAATCTCGGTCGGATACCACATAATTCAAAGTGAGCTACTCAGTTCCGCCAGTGGGCAAGCCGGTATTACGGGAATTTACCGTCAATCACGAAAAGACGCTGCTGTCCCGGCCGGTTGAGACAGCTGAAGCATTCATCGATAAACGGGTGTACTGGCTGACGGTTGAGAAGATTGCCCCCCTGGAAGGAACAGCGAAAGGATTCTCCATTGCTGAATGACACACAACCCCCAGCAGAAAAAAAGAATATGCACCCCGGATGTACACATCGATGACCAGTAATTTCACGAGACAGAACCAAGCACCGGTTCGTTCCGATACCGTTATAGCATCCCGTACCCAAATACGCATTCAATGGGGTAGATCCGGTGGAAAAAGCAATTGAGAAGATCCTGCAGGAACCCGCGACAGCAGTTATGACCCGGTGCCCGCTCCCGGTTCATCCGGATACACCGGTCATTACTGTACTTGAACGATTCTCTCAGAGCAATCATCCCGTAATCGTTGTTAATACTGACGGAACTCTGGCGGGTGTCATAACTCCCATGGACCTCATCTCGGTACTCAACCCGGGCGAAGGCCAGGGGGGCAGGCACCTGATCTCGGAACTGGACCGGTTCTTAAAAAGTACCGCACAAAATGCCCGGGACCTCATGTCGGATGAACCACTCACGGTGCCGGAAGATACAAAAATTTGTGATGCATTGCTGGCCATGGAACATGGTCATTCGTCATCGGTGATTCTCTTGAACGAGAAGAATGTGGCAGTCGGGTGCATTGAACTGGCCGATATCATTGCGTACCTTTATCGCTCCCTGCCCCGCTGACAGAACCGGCAGGCAGACCATTTTTCATAGAGTTTAGCCCTATTTTTAAAAAGAGCGGGGTCACGAGCACGGTAACAATGACAATCAGGACCGTTGCCGTGTAGATCCGCTGCGATATTATGCCGGCAACGATTGCCGACTGGGCAAGCGCGAGCGTTAAGTCTCCACGGGGAATCATACCCAGTCCGACAAGGGTTGCGAGGCGCCTGTCTTTTAAGAACGGGAAAGAGCCGATGAAACCGCCAATAATTTTTGCGGCTATCGCGACGCCAATCACAATCAGGATGAAGGGGGAGAAGAGTTCTGCAACCGGGATCTTCATAATAAGACCTACGGATGCAAAGAAGACGGTGATGAAGATGCCAAATGCCATGTTGTGGAAACTTTCATGAATATCATGGTCTTCATGCACGCTTTTATTGAGGGTTATACCGGCAAAGAAAGCGCCGACAACAACCGTGAGACCAAGAACCTGGGAAAAGAAGGCCGAGGTACAGGCAATTAGGAACCCAACCGCATAGGTCAGGGAATGGTTATGCAGGAGCTGAACCCTGTCATAAATGAACGGGAACACCTTTTTCCCAACCGTGGTAATGGCGAGAATGAAAAGGATGGCCACAAGGAGCGGACGGATGATCGATTCCTGGGTCAGGGTCCCTTCAGCTTTGATGGATGAAAGTATTCCAAAGATGATGATACCAGTCACTGCACAGACAACTGCTCCTCCAACAATGGTTATCCCAAAGTCCGTGTTCAGCTGCCGCTCCTCAATAAGGGTGCGGACGGAAATGCCAATTGACGTGAGCATAAAGACAATGGCCAGGAAGAGCGATTCATCAGCGGACAATGAGAGAACCGTGCCGAGTATATACCCTATGATGAAGGGAATAGCAGCTGCACACAGGCCCGTTACAATCATCCGCTGCCGGGCTGAGCGGAATATTTTCTGGTTGATCTCGATACCGGTGATGAAAAGGAGAAGTATCACCCCGATTGTGGAAAAAAACTGAATCACGGGTGTTATTTCAACGAGATTGAAAACGGTTGGCCCAAGGATGATACCTGCGAAGATCTCCCCAATCAATGATGGATAACCGGCATATTCAACCAGTTCTCCCAGGATTTTCGCCGCGATAAGGAGTACAATGATGCCCGCAAGAACATCCATGCCAGAGTATTCAGGAACAGGTCTGTATTAAATGGTGGGTATTGGAACCGTCATAATCCACACCCCTCATCGCTTATATCCCTAAAGAACCCATTTCTACCCATGGCAGTCCACCCCATCGAGGAGCGATACGGCACCAAAGAGATGCGTGCCGTCTGGAGTGAGAAGAACCGTTTTTCCTGTGTTGTCAAGGCGGAAGTCGCCCTGGCAAAGGCTGAGGCACACCACGGCATGATCCCGGCCGCCGCCGCAGTCGAGATCAGCGAGAAGGCCCACAACGCCTCGCTCGAACGGGCAAAAGAGATCGAGATCGAGATCAGCCACGACATGATGGCGATTGTCAAGGCGATCTCGGAAGTGACCGGGGATTCCGGGCGCTGGGTGCATTACGGTGCAACGAGCAATGACATCCTCGACACCGCCACCGGGCTCCAGCTCGGCCAGACTCTTGACCTGATCGACCAGAAACTGCGCCAGTTGTTGGGTGTGCTCCTCAAGCGATCCGCTGAGACCAAGTCCCTGGTCTGCATCGGGCGGACCCACGGGCAGCATGGCGTACCGACAACCTATGGTCTCCGGTTTGCCATCTGGGCAAGCGAAGTCGGGCGGCACATCGAGCGCCTCGAACAGATGCGCCCCCGGGTCATAGTCGGGCAGATGACCGGCGCGGTCGGGACCCAGGCAGCCCTCGGACCCAAGGCAATCGAAGTCCAGGCCAGCATGATGGAATACCTTGGTATGAGTTCCGTGGACGTCTCAAACCAGGTGATCTCCCGCGACCGGTACGCAGAGTACTTCATGTTCTGCGCCGGTGTCGCCACCACGCTCGACAAGATAGGCATCGAGATCCGCTCGCTCCAGCGGACCGAGATCGGTGAAGTAGAGGAAGCGTTTGGCAAAAACCAGGTGGGATCCTCCACCATGCCGCACAAGCGAAACCCGATCAAATCCGAGCAGGTCTGCGGTCTGGCCCGGATCATCAGGTCGGCTGTAGAACCTGCCCTCCAGAACAACACCCTCTGGGACGAGCGGGATCTCACCAACTCGTCCTGCGAGCGGGTGCTCTTCCCCGAGGCCTCGATCCTCACCGATCACTGCCTCCGGCTCATGACCGTTGTGCTTGAGGGTCTCGTGATCAACCGGGCGGGCATCCGGCGAAACCTCGCGTTCCTCCACGGGATCAACATGGCCGAATCGGTCATGATCGAACTGACAAAAAAAGGCATGAACCGCCAGGACTCCCACGAGAGGGTCCGGATGGCGAGCATGCAGGCGCTGGCCGAGAACCGGTTCCTTGCCGATGTGCTGGGAGCCGATCCCGAGATCGTGCGGTACTGTTCGAAGAGCGATATCGCAGCACTCCTCAACCCGGACACGTACATCGGCACGTCAGTCCAGCAGGTTGAACGCCTGGGTGAAAAACTCTCCCCGCTCTGCATATAAGTTCACGAAAGTGAACTATGTCCCGTCCTTTTTTAATGTTCAGGGAAAATCCTCCGTATTCGTTCATGATGGATTGAAAAGCGATGGGGTGGGCAGGAAATCCCGCATTTCCGAGGTTTTTCTCCCACAGAAAAGTACATTTATCTCTTTACAGATGCAACAAACGAAAAGATCCATGTTTCAGTATGGCCCCCTCTCCCGCATCCATATTTCTCATACGGACCTTGTGCGGCTGATCGTCATCTTATCCCTGACCATCAGTTGTATCGTTATCACTGCCATCTCCCTTCGTGAGAATATCGGGACCATCTACGCCAAGCTCTTTTACTTCCCCCTTCTCTATGCCACCTATTTCTATCCAAAACGGGGCCTGTACCTTGCCGGCATCTGTGCCATGGCGTATGAAGTGCTGGCCTACGTATACCTTTACCCCGATACCGGTCTCCTGATCTACACCACCGGGCAGGCAGTCCTTTTCATCTGTATTGTTGCGGTAGTTGCGCATTTCACGGAAAAAGTAAACGCGAGCGAAACCCGTTACCGCAGCATCTTTGAGACCTCACTGCTGGGGATTGTCCTGTTTGACCAGAACAGCTTTGCCATCCATATGACCAATAATTTCCTCTCGAAGATGCTGGGTTACCCTCCACAAGAATTTGTCGGCATGACGCTTCCCCAGTTATTTGCCTCAAAAGAAGAGCAGCGCAAATTCTTTGAGTACTTAGGTTCGAGCGAAGACGTGAATAATTTCGAGACCCAGTTTGTTACCCGGGACAAAGAACCCCTGTGGGTCAACCTCTCCTGGAGGCGGGTCAGCGATAATCAGGTCAGCTGCTCGGTAATTGATATCCACAAACGGAAACTGGCAGAGCAGACCGCTGATGAAAATCATACGCGTTACCAGCAGGTGACCGAGGATTCCCCAACCTGCATTATCATCACCCGGGACCAGAAGATTGTGTATACCAATCCTGCATTCCACCTCTTCTCCGGCTATACTTCAGATGAACTTGCCGGAAAGGACCTGCTCTCGTTCCTTCATGCGGATGACCAGAAGGATTTCGTAACCCTCCTTTCCGATCCTGAAAAATCGGAAGAAAAAACGGGTAAACGGGAGTACAGGTTTTTATCAAAAAACGGCGAGGTACGGCTGGCCGCTGCCTTCTTCTCTTCGATCCGACAGAAAGGGGAAACTTCCCTGTTGATCAACCTTGTGGATATCACGGAAAAAGAGCAGCTCAAGGAACGCATTGAACAGGATAATGAGCGCCGTCGCGGGATCATCAGTACGGTTGCCCACGAGTTGCGCACCCCTCTCCAGCCGGTCATGGGGTACTTAAATCTCCTCCCAGAAGATCCACAGGCATACGGGGTTACTGATGAGACCCGGGTCATCCTGGACCGGTGTGCAAAGAGTGTTGACCGCGAACGCCAGATCATCAACCAGATGCTCGAACTCTCGGTCCTTGATGCCGGGAAGATCCCATTGAGTTACTCGGTCTTCTCAACCGGAGAGATGATCCAGTCGGTCATCGATGCAGGGGGATATGCAACAAAAGCCGATATCACCGTTGATGTCCCTCCGGGTCTTACCTTCGAAGCGGATGAAGGTAAAATATCGACCGTATTAGAATCCATGCTCTCCAATGCAGTGAACTATTCAAAACCCCCCCGGAAGATACGGATCTCGTACCAGTCCGGTTCATCTGACACCATGCACCGGGTTGCGATCCAGGACAACGGTATTGGGATCACCAACACCCAGCTCGATGAGATCTTCGAACCATTCCAGCTGCCGGATTCCGGCAATCTCAGCAGAAAATTCGATCGGATCGGACTCTCTCTTTCGATTGCGAAAAAATATGTCCAGATGCATGGCGGTTATATCAGTGTTGACAGTATCGTGAACCTGGGAAGCACGTTTACCATCCATCTCCCAAAATCCCATAATATGACGGTGAAAAATCCATGAAGCGAATAATTTTTGTAATTGAAGATGACCAGCCGATCCTTGACATGATGGACCTCCTGATACGTAAACTGAATTTTGAACCGGTTCTGGTGGCAAATGCAGTTGAATCGCTCGAGATGATCCTGCTAGATCCCCCGGCGCTTATCCTCCTCGATATCATGATGGCCCCCATGAATGGATGGGAGGTACTGGCATGGCTGAGAAAGGACAGGAGAACCCGGGAGATCCCGGTGATCCTTTTTACGGCCTCACCTGTATCCCCTCCAAAACTAAGGGAAAGATCGATATTTTAGTAAATATATACA
>JBAXDE010000139.1:0-5733 GCA_037141115.1 Methanomicrobiales archaeon
CTCTTGTGCACAAGTCCCTTGATCCGGTCGTTTAACTGTACGAACATACCAAAAGTTGCAAAACCCTGCACCTTTCCCTGGTAAATATTTCCTGCTTCAACATCAGCAAGATCACAACCGGATCCAAGCCGGTAGACGAGCACATCGTTTGAATCGTTATTTTCCATTTTCTCTCACCACACACAAAAGCGAAACGGGCATTGGTACTATCGTTTTTTTAATGCCACGCTGACTGGATATTGCTCTGTATATGCATGAATGGGTGCCTGAGGATTAATTTACTTGTTATCCTAAAAAAAAAGTAAACCGGTTATGACCGGGGATCCAGATCAATCCCGGAATGGCACTTCAATCATTTCCAGGTCATTGGGAGATATTACAGGACCGGAAAATTTTTGTTTTGCATCGTTCACATGCGCCTGTGAATCGATATACCGGGAACTGATGTGGACGAGGACAAGCGTTTTGGCCTGCAGGACCGTTGCAGCCTCGCCGGCCTGGGCAGCTGTGGCATGATAAAATTCCTTTGCCCGGGCTGCTTCCGTCTCATCATAGGTGGCATCATGGATCAGGAGATCTGCATGCCGGGCCACATCACCAAGCGTGGTGTGAACTGCGCGGGTATCGCCGGTGTAGACAATCTTGCGCCCGGGCCGGGGGGTACCCAGCACATCTTCGGGTTTTATCTCCCGCTTCTGCCCTTCCGCACCAATTGAAACACTTTCACCGCGCTGGAGCCTGCCAAAAAGGGGACCCGGGGGAACCCCGAGTGCGATTGCTCCTTCGCGGTCAAACCTGCCCGGGCGGGGATCTTCTTCCAAGGAATATCCCAGTGCCGGCATGCCGTGACTTACGGCAAATGCGGTGATGGTATACCCGTCGAAGCGAACCCATGAGCCATGGTTTAGTTCAACCGCATCTATTGTAAATTTCAGGTTGAACCGGGTTACATGACGCAGGGTTGTAACAAAGTCGTGGATCCATTCCGGACCATAAATGGTGAGTGGTTCGGTGCGCCCGTTGAATGACATTGTCTGGACAAGGCCAAAGATCCCTAGAAAGTGATCTGCATGCCAGTGCGAGACAAAGATCGCATTGACCAGAAAACCGCAACGGGCCCTCATCATCTGCTGCTGGGCACCTTCCCCGCAGTCAAAGAGCAGGGTATCTGCTCCGCGACGGATCATGATGCAGGGCGGATTGCGCTGCGGTGTTGGCAGGGCTCCGGCCGTGCCAAGGAAATATACGTGCAGGGTCTCGCCACTCATAAGAAACACTTCCTGAATACCGGGAGGCTCTTTTTTGCCTCTTCTATCGATCTGCCTTCGACTACAACTATGCCGCTATAGTTCTCTGCAACAGCCTTTCCAACAACCGTCCAGTTGATGAGCCCGTCACCGAGTGCCAGGTGTTCGTCAGATGAACCGTGATTGTCGTGGATATGGATATGACCGGCCTTCTTTACATAGGGCAGGAAACTGTTTACTTTGCCCAGTGTATTTGCATGACCAAAATCAAAGGTCATCCCAATCCCATCGATACCTTCGGTCATACCCATGAGTTCTTCGGGAAGCTGGCAGAGGAACTCTCTGACGCCAATCATATTCTCAACGCATGCCAGTACAGAATGCTCTGTTGCACATTTTCCAATCTGCCGTAGTGCCTCTTTCTGGAGATTCCAGACTTTCTGGGGTACCAGTTTCCCGACCGGAGACAGATAACCTGGGTGGATGGTGATACGGTCCGCAAAATCGGATGCATGGGTGATGCAGGAACAGATCTGTCGTATCGATTCACGCCAGATAGGATCGTTTAACGTGGCAAGGTTCAGATCCCCGAAAGGGGCATGCACGGAGATACCCAGGTGCGTGCTTGCAATCGTCTCCTTGATCTTTTTGAGGCATTCGGGATTTTCAAGTTTGTAGTTGCCGTCAGCAACGATCTCCCAGCCCTCGTAACCAGCCACTTCGATCCCGTATACCCACGCGATATCATCCCAGACTTTGGATGATGAAGAGAAGTACGGTTTGAGTGTCATGAATCACGTCCCAGTGATGTGAGGACAGAGATCACCGCTGTGGAGAACTCCTCCAGACTGCTCTCATTTTTTATATTGATATCCGCTTCTGCAAGCGCTCTGCCCAGGCCCCAGGTCATCTCGCGTTCATCGCGGTTGCGCAGCGATTCGGGCAGGACAAAATCATCAGAACGCCCGCGAGCCCGGATCCGATCCAGTCGTTTCTCAAATGAAGAATCGATGCTGATGAGGGTAAACGCGGGAAACTGCTGACGGAAGAGTCGGACTTCTGCATCTCCCCGGATTCCGTCGATCAGGACGAGGGGAGCGGCCAGGTTCTTTATCTCAGGAATGCAGAGGGCTGCAATAGCATCCATGCCGTTCTCCGCCCGGAGCCGGTTGGCCGTTGCACCGAAATTGGTGTCATTGGGTTCGAGACCCGCTCTCTTTACCGCAGCCCGGATCATATCGCCCATGACTATGACCGGGATCCCCACCTCAGCGGCAATCTTTGAAAATTCACCTTTGCCGCTTGCGGGCAGCCCGACGACTCCTATCACCTTCATAGACTATTTCACCTCCTTCACGGCTACGGATCCTGACACTTCGTGCAAGCCCGTCTGCGATTTTCTTCATCTCATCTTCCGAGAGGGGACGCACCTCTTCGGTCACTCCCTGCTGGAGTATGAGATCTACTCCCCCAGCCTCGTCTGCGATCTTTGAGACTTCATCATCGTATCCCCGGAACAGGGTGATCACGACTTCAAACTCCGGCAAACGCCCCCCTTCGTGCGCTTCCTTACAGAGTGCAAGTGATTTCTGCACATCCTTAACATAATCACCCTTGAGGAGATTATTATACCGTGCCCACCGGGCTTTTATGTCAAGGGCTACGTGATCGATGAGTTTCTCCTGGATGAGTGCTTCAAGTGCGTCCGGGTACACCCCGTTGGTATGAACCCCGACTGCCAGTCCCATAGTTTTTGCGGACCGAGCCAGAGAGAGCAATACCTCTTTCTGTGCTGTGGGTTCTCCGCCAGAGAAGACAACCCCGCTGATGGCAAGCATGGATCCGCGAATCATCTCAATGATCTCGTCAATGTCCCGTTCATTTTTTCCAGCAAGTATTGCAGAATTCTGGCAATAGGCGCAGCGGACCGGGCATCCCCGGAAAAAAACTGTGCAGGCTGAGCGGCCCCGCCAGTCAACGGTCGATAGCGGGATAAACCCCCCGAAATTGAGTTTGATAGAGATCACCGTGCCGTTTTATCTTGGCAGAAAGATTATTTGACTGTATTGAGTTGAAGTTGCAGTACCGGGCAATTGTGTCCGTCCTATAGTAATGGTTTGTTGAATCCAATAAGAGTGACTATCGGTACAAATATTCCTTTAAAAAAGTCACTGCCCAAAAAAATAGAGATCCGGTTTTAGAACTGGAAATGTTTGTTCACAATCTTGATTGCACAGTAGTCACCGCACATGGTGCAGCCATCTGTGTCTGCTGGCATGCGTTCCTTCCGTATGGCCTTTGCCCGTTCAGGGTTCATGGCAACAGCGAACTGGCGGTCCCAGTCAAGATCCCTGCGTGCATGTCCCATCTCGAGATCAAGGTCGCGGGTCTTCTTGAGTTTGATCATATCGCCCACATGGGCGGCAATGCGGGAACTCATGACCCCTTCATATACTTCATCGGGTGTCGGGAGGGCAAGGTGTTCTGCGGGTGTTACGTAGCAGATGAAATCCGCTCCGAGTGATGATGATATTGCTGCGCCAATTGCGGCTACCCGGTCATCATATCCCGGGGCGATGTCGGTGACAATGGGGCCGAGCATGTAGAACGGCTTGTTGTTGGTGACGCGTTTCATCAGCGTGACGTTAGCAGCGATCTCATCGATCGGCACGTGACCCGGGCCTTCGACAATCACCGGAACATTCTGGTTGTGGGCAATATCAGCAAGTTCTGCATTGATGAGCAGTTCCTGGACTGCTGCACGATCGGTTGCATCATGAATGCAGCCGGCCCGCATACCGTTACCCATGGAGAGAGTGACTTCGTGCTCCTTCATGATCTCGAGCAGGTAGTCAAATTCACTGTAGAGTGGGTTCTCTTTCTCATTGTGGAGCATCCATGCGGTCATGAATGCGCCGCCGCGTGAGACCAGCCCGCCATGACGGCCCTGGTTTTTGAGGCGCTTGACCGTCTCGAAGTTGATGCCGGTATGGATGGCCATAAAGTTGGTCCCGAGCTTGGCCTGCTCGGCTGTAATCCGGAAGAGGTCGTCCTCTTTCATGTTGACGACAGCACCGTCCTTGATGGCTGCTTCAATGAATGCTTGGTAAAGGGGAACACAACCGACCGATAGGCTGGTGTTGGCGATCACCTGTTTGCGGATCTCAACAAAATCGCCGCCCGTTGAAAGTTCCATCAGGGTATCGGCACCGGCACGCTCTGCCTGCTTTGCTTTCTCGATTTCCTGGGGAATGTCAACGATATCGGTGGATGTGCCGATGGATGCATTGACCTTGGTCCGAAGCCCGTCACCAATGCCGCAGATCTTCACTTTCCGGTAGGGTGAGACCGGGATGACGATGTGGCCCCCGGCAATCCCGCGCCGGACAAAATCCTCGGTCACTCCTTCCTGCTTGGCTACAATCTTCATCTCTTCGGTAACGACACCACGCTTGGCATCCGCGACAATACTCATGGCATACAGGTTGCAGTAAAGATAAGATAAAGGCTCGTTTTTTCATTTCTGGATTAAATCTGGCTTGTCTTCTAAACAAGTAAAGTTGATTTGGAATAACGCAGATTATTTTGTTTATCGTTTCAGGAAGAGAATTTTCTTCAATTTTTAAAAGAAGAGCATGATCTTTTCACGAAAACCCGGAACGTAGATCTTCATAATTGAAACGTCCATGAACGGAAGTTCGCACCCAAAGCATGAAAATCAGATTTACGATGTTCCCCCGGTTCAGGGTCTCTCCAAGCCACGGCGGGGCAAGAAGGTTTCCTGCAATTTTTTTTAGTCATTGATTCGCCGCGGGGCACCCCTTCGGGGGTCTCAACCCCCATCATCGTGAATGAATGACGTAATTTTCACGGGAAACTCCTTCAAAATATCTTTGAAATCAGTCGTCCGCCTCCTGTAACACTTATATACTATAGCACGCTAACTTATGGTAAACCTTAATCAAACGAGATGTTTTATGATGACTGATAAAGAATTTGCAGAAGTTACGGTAAAGGAAGCAACCCATGACGATGCCGGGCGCGGTATCGCACGGGTGAGCATTGAAGTGATGAAGAAGCTCGGGCTGGTCTCTGGCGATGTAATCGAGATCCTCGGCAAGAAGAAGGCAGCCGCGGTTGTCTGGCCCGGGTTTGCGCAGGATTCCGGGTATTCCATTCTTCGGATTGACGGAAACATCCGGGGAAATGCCGGCACCGGTATCGATGAACGGGTTAAGATCAAAAAATCCGAGGCAGTATATGCCAAGAAGGTGGTGATCCAGCCTACCCAGCCGATCCGGCTCGTGGGGGGTGAACAGTACCTTGCCCGGGTGTTGCGCGGAAGATCTGTGATGGAAGGCCAGACCGTCCGTGTGGATGTGATCGGAAACCCGATCACGCTGGTAATTGCAAAAGTCACACCAAAGGGAATCGCGATCGTAACCGATGAAACCGAGATCGAACTCAAGGAAGAGCCCTACAAACC
>JBAXDE010000140.1:0-5733 GCA_037141115.1 Methanomicrobiales archaeon
CTCCCATTATGTTCGCGGTTTGTGCGGCCGGTATGGACGGGTCGGTTGCATGCAGTGGGGCGGGGCCGGGCTGGTACTGAATGAGCGGACCCGGAACCGGGTTGGTAAAGGGGCCGTCGTCAATTGCCGGAACATGGGGCACTGAGGAATGCCGGTACCAGCAGCCGAATAATTCACTTCCCGCCAAATCCGGTTAAAAAAATCTCACGGGTCAGATCATCCCGTACTTCTTATGAGCCTGTTCGGTCGTCATGATTTTATCAACCCATACCGTATCGGAATCGACGTAATAGAACAGGGTATATTTCATCGATATGTGCATACGCCAGCGGGGTTTTTTTGTATGGAGTTTTTTGATATTTCCCGTAGCTTGCGGATGTTCATATAGTCGATCGATATGTTCACCGATCACCCGGCGATCTTTCTCAGGAAGTCCACGGATGAAATCTTTTACCTTATCTTCGATCCTGATCCTCACGTTACCCCCTGTTCAGAGCCCGAGTTCTTTCTTCGCTTTCTCCCAGGGAATGAACTGACCATTCGCGTCAATCTCGTCGAGGTCCCGTTCCAGCATCCTCCTCTGGTGCTCAGTGATTAGATCAGATACGGTATCGCCAAGGGACTTTCCCGGAGTTTTTATATTTGAGAGTGCTGCCCATGTACTTGGGGTGAGAGCTACCCGTTTGTTCGCAATTTCCACCTGTCCACCTTTTGTTTCAGTCATGTCTTTGCCTCTCCTCTTACTAAGAATATCTTGTAATTTATTGTATAACTTGCACAACAACACCAACTTGTACAGTTGTACAATAATAATCGCTGTCAAAAATAAAGGTTGTTGTTGATCCCATTTGCCTCTTTTCCTGAACATGACTGGATTTGATGTGCCGGATGGGTCAGGCCGGAGACCCGATATACCATGAGAACCGTATCCGGATGGAAAAAAATCTTCAGCAGCATCGAAGAGCCCAACACCCCGGTGCTCAAACCCGCTGTGGGTTTGCGAGCCAGGCAATTTTCAGAGCCGAATAAGATTTGTGCTTCTATTCGGGATCGCCATCGTCTTTTCGCGAGTTCGTCCTTTCGATTAGATCGCGGAAAATGAACGAGCCCAGCCCCAGGTTGTGGAGCGGGCCGGGTGCCGCTCATGCCGGAAGGGGTACCCCACTCCTCTCTTTGAATGGGGGTGACCCCTTTGGGCTGATAGCGGGGCGGGGCCGGGCTCTCTTTGATTGGGCGGACCCGGAACCGGATTAGTACCGGACCCGTCGTCTATTGCCGGAACCAGGGGCACTGAGGAACGCCGGCATTATCTGTCTTTCCAACAGATAGAGAGACGAACAAATTAATTTTACAGATAGGGAAAATCTTTGATTACTGATTAGGTAGGAATTAATAGTAGATACTTTCAAAGACAGACAATAGGACTTTCATCATGTCAGAAAAAGGAGAGAAGAAGGGGCAAAAGGATCATAAACATTCCTCCAGACCTCAGATCTCCGTTAGCGGTAATATTCTTCACTGGGCGGTGACTCGATCCGGTAGAGGTATCGCTGATTTACAAGATACCTTTCCCAAATTATCAATGTGGCTGAAAGGAGAAAGTCTGTCACTTCATGAGGTAGAAAGCCTTGCGAAGGAAACTTCCACACCCCTCGGGTTTTTCTTTCTCCAGGAACCTCCACAAGAACGATTATCCATTCCGCACTTCCGAACGTTAAAAAATCAGATCCTGGAACAGTCCCCAAGTCCGGACTTAATCGAAACTATCCAGACAATGGAGCAGCGACAGAAATGGATGAGTGAAAATCTTGTCGAACAAGGTCAAAGTCGTATCAGTTTTATCGGTTCGGCAAGTACCGATGATTCCCCGGAAAGCATAGCAATTGAAATGCGGGATGCATTGGGTCTTAAAGAGATGTGGGCGGCAGAGCAGCCAAATTGGACTAAAGCATTACAAGATCTACGGAAAAGAATGGAGGATATTGGTATCTTCGTAGTAGTGACTGGAATAGTTGGGACGAATACCCATCGTAAATTGGATGTATCTGAGTTTCGGGGTTTTGTCCTCGTGGATGAATATGCACCATTGGTATTTGTAAATAATGCTGATGGAAAAGCAGCACAGATGTTTACTTTGGCGCATGAACTTGCGCATATCTGGTTTGGAAAGAGTGCCATCTTCGATTTAGCAGGACTCCAACCCGCTGATGATGATATTGAAAGGGCGAGTAATCGTGTAGCTGCTGAATTTTTAGTTCCAGAAAAAAAGCTAAAACAATTGTGGCCCGTTGTAAAGAATTCGGCAGAGAAGTATCAGGATATTGCCCGTCATTTCAAGGTCAGTGAGATCGTTGGTGCCTATAGGTTACTCAATCTCTGTCTTATTAACAAAGAGACTTTCGACGAATTTTATCAGGAATCGGAACACAAAAGACGAGAGGAGAGTAAAGATCAAGAAGGCGGAGGAAATTTTTACCATACCCAGAGAGCAGCTATCGGTCGACGTTTCGCAGAAGCGGTTATCATTGCAACCCGGGAGGGGCGCCTTCTTTACCGGGATGCTTATAGATTAACCGGATTGCACGGTAACACGTTCGAAAAATTCGCACAGGAACTCGGGATGGGTTGATTAAATGACCCCCCATCCGATTTTCCTTCTTGATGCAAATGTGTTCATCGAAGCAGCACGACGGTATTACGCTTTTCGTATTGCTCCCGGGTATTGGGATGGATTAATTCTTCATGCAGGACGGGGACCTGTCAGGTCGATAGATAAAATTAAGGAAGAAATTGATCGGGGAAATGATGAACTTAAGACATGGGCCGATACACATTTTCATGGATGGTTTGAATCAACGAATCAGCAGGATGTTTTTGAGGCTTACCGAACGGTCATGATTTGGTCACAAGCGCAGACACAATATTCTCCCGCTGCTAAAGCTGAGTTTGCCAAGGCAGCTGATGGTTGGTTAATTGCTCATGCTTTAGCAAAAAAATATGTCGTAGTCTCCGATGAGTACTACGATCCATATATCAGAAGGAAAATCAAGATTCCGAATGTTTGCCGCGAATTGAATGTTCCCTATTTGAACACATTTGAATTGTTGCATGCTCTTCGAGTGCAACTTACCTTACCCCCGGCATAGTCAACCATTCGTAGTAAGCATGCAGTGGGCGGGGCCGGGCTTGTGGTGATTGGGCGGAACCGGATCCAGTACCGGAGCCGTCGTCAGGTGCCGGAACCGAAGGCACTGAGCAGCGCCGGTACTTGCGGGTCGGGACGGCCGCGATAATGACCGGGGGGTTTGCGGTCCCGCCCGGAATCTTCCCTGCGGGCCTGGAGGAGATCACGCTTGCATTCATAGGTGCTGCGGTCCTGTCTCTCCCAAATCTAATATTCTCTCAGAAACTATACTGAGTCAGAATGGAGCCGTACATACCCCGGACCCTGCCGATCGATGATATCGACTGGACCTCCCACATCACCCGCATCGGTAAAGCGAATGCGGCACTCGCACGGTACGACGGCCTGCTCCAGGGCATCATCAATCCCGAGATTCTCCTCTCCCCGCTCACTATCCGTGAAGCGGTCCTCTCATCCCGCATCGAAGGTACGCAGGCATCACTCGAAGATGTGCTGCAATTCGAAGCCGACCAGGCACACAAAATCACTGCGGAAAAACGCCTCGACATCCAGGAGATCATCAACTACCGGACCGCGTTGAAAGCTGCAGTCGTCGACCTCGGGAACCGGCCGATCTGCACCAACATGGTGAGGGATCTCCATCGCGTCCTGCTTGCCAGCGTCCGGGGACGGGACCGGGAGCCCGGAGAGATCCGCCGCATCCAGAATTACATCGCTCCGTACGGAACGCCCATCGAACGGGCCACGTTCATTCCTCCTGCCCCTAACCTCGTGATGGATGCGCTCACAAACTGGGAGAATTACCTGCACACCGAAGAAAAGGATCCGCTCGTGCAGCTCGCGGTGCTCAAGGCGCAGTTCGAGCTCATCCATCCATTTCGCGACGGCAACGGGAGGATCGGGCGGATGCTGGTCCCCATCATCCTCTACGACAAGCAGATCCTGACAACCCCGATGTTCTATATCAGTGCATACCTGGAACACCACCGGGACGAATATTACCGCCGTCTTCTTGCAGTTTCGCGCGACAACGACTGGAACGGCTGGATTGCATTCTTCCTGCAGGCTCTCATCGAGCAGGCGACGGAGAACAACCAGAAGGCAACAGCGATTATCGGCCTGTATGAAGCGATGAAAAAGGAGGTCCCTGAGGCAACCCATTCGCAATATACCATACCGACAATTGACACGCTCTTTTCGCGCCCGATCTTCAAGAGCGCCGATTTCATCGCGGAGTCGGGAATTCCCAAACCGAGCGCCCACCGGGTCCTGAAGGGATTGACCGGGAAGGGGATTCTCACGGTAAGCCGGGAGGGGAAAGGGAAGAGCCCGACAATTTACCGTTTCTCCCGGTTGATTGCAATCACCGAGACAAGCAACTGGTAATTTTTCCAAAATCCCCGCGTACTGTTGTGTATCAAAATCAGACAAAAGTGAGACACAAAGAGGTCTTGTGTCTCACCGGTGATACACAAGAGGTTGTTGTGTACCAGATTTTTGATTTTGCAGTGGCTGGCCGCATTTGTTCCGGTGTCGACTGCCCGGAGGTGCGGACCCGCCCTCTCAGCGATTGACAGACCCGGAACCGGTTTATTACCGGACCCCTCATCAATTACCGTAACCGAGGGCACTGAACATTGGCCGGTACCGCCCGGGTCGGTTGCATGCGGTGGGGCGGGGCCCGGGCTTGTACTGGTTGAGCGGACCCGGAACCGGGTCTAGTACCGGACCCGTCGTCTATTGCCGGAACCGGCGGAACTGAGCAGCGCCAGTAAAGATGCCCGTGACAAAAAGAATGTGCCAAAAAAATTACCGGGAAAATATTCCCGGCTCTCACGCAACCGTCACACCGGCCACGAGCGGTTTGCCGTCACGGTCGATCTCGGTGAGCCCGGAGGCCGTGACAAGGAAGAACCTCCAGGTCCCATGCTTTGACCGGAGCCAGAGCTCGGCCGAGACGGCCTTGTCCCGGGCAATAATCCGGAGTTGTTCGATCTCATCCTTGAAGTCATCGGTGATCTCGCTCACCGCCCCGAAGATCCGGGCTGCGAACATCACCCGGATGAACGCGATGGGGAGCCGGGAGATGATCGAGATGTCATAGATCCGCCTGGGGCTGAGACCCCCGAGCTGGACGACGCCGCGGAGCTGTGCAATCGGGATCGCTTCAGTGAGCGCCCGGTGGGGGCGCGGACCGCGGGTCAAAGGTGGCGCCTCCGGGTAGTTTCTGATTTGGATGCCGGGCCCTGTACCGGCCGGGTTTTGGGTTCTCTCATTTTGGTTTTCCTCCTGTGTGTTGTGGTGTCGCGGGGCCCTTGACAGAAGAGGATTAGCTGTGGGTATATAAGCGCTTGTATGAATAAATCTGAAAACGCGAAAACGGAGGATTTTGGGGGAGATTGGATGCGAACGGAGCGGGATGCTTTGAGATTTGCGTGCGCAAAAAACGGGAATCGGATATGTGTTTACCTGCGAGACCCTCTTCCGGAACCTGGTTCCGGGATCACGAATCCGGCCTCCTGCCGGAACCCCCAACCTGTTTTCGCCAATTCGTTTTTGATCCACTAAACGCGAAAACGCCAATCCAA